>JBDTAI010000520.1:0-14841 GCA_039924685.1 Ktedonobacterales bacterium | reverse complement strand
ACAGCCAGCGCAATCAGCACAGCCAGCGCAATCAGCACAGCCAGCGCAATCAGCACAGCCAGCGCAATCAGCACAGCCAGCGCAATCAGCACAGCCAGCGCAATCAGCACAGCCAGCGCAATCAATGCAGGGCAACCTGACAGGAGGTCATCGTGAGTGATCCCTATGCTGAAAAGCTGCAACGTCTGCAAGCCGCCCTGCTGCTTGGACGTGGGGCGCTCGATCCAGCAGTACGCGAGGCGCTCTCAACTGCGGACGCCGTGCCTGAGCCGCTGGCGTCGTATGCCGCCAAGGTGACGCGCCATGCGTACCGGGTGACAGATGAAGACATGCAGGCATTGCGCGCGGCTGGCTACACTGAAGACCAGATTTTTGAGGCGACGCTAAGTGTTGCGTTTGGGGCGGCACGCCTGCGGCTGGAGGCTGGGTTGCGCGCGCTTGGCATCCCCGAAAGCAGGGAGGGATAAGCCGATGCGACTCTCGAACGTCAAAAATGGCCACCGCCTGCCACAGAAGCTATTGCTGACGCTGATCCGGCTGCGATCACGCGCCGAGCCGCTCGACATTGTGAAGGTGATCTTCTATCGTCCTGAGATCTTTGGCAGACCCTATAACGATCTTGTGCAGACGGTGATGCGCGGCTCTTCTGAGTGGTCGGAGGGTGAGCGTCAGTTGTTCGCGGCCTTCACGTCGCGGCTGAACGCCTGCCGGTTCTGAACGGAGTCGCATGGCGCGGTCGCGTCACAGGCGCTCGGCAAGACGCTCACCCAGGCAGTGCTGGATGATTGGCGTAGCGCGCCGGTCTCGCCCAGGCTGTCGGCGGCGCTCGGCTTGCTCGAAAAGCTCACGCTCACCCCTGACGACGTGCAGCCAACCGACGTAGCTGCGCTACGAACAGCGGGAGTGAGTGATCAGGCGATCACCGATGTGATCTACGTCTGTTTTCTCTTCAACGTGATTGATCGGGTAGCGGACGCGCTCGACTTCGACATTCCTGCGTCCTTTGGCAAAGACGTTCATGCCGTACATGCAATTCACGCTCCTACAGATGAGGAAGCAGGTGTACACTGAGGTGTGACAGCATGTGACGCTGACACACGCATCCATGATGATTCACCGGCTATTTTTTGTTGATGTCTTGTGCTTCTGTCTTGCGTGTGTCTCGCTGGTGTCTTGTGTTCTTCTCACGTGCAACGAAAGGTCAGCGCATGTCTACAGAACCATCCGCAGGCGTCGTGGCGCCAACCACCACCACCACCACCACCACAACGCCGCAAGCTAGTGGGCTGCGTCCCAATGCTATCGGGCTGGTGGGCGTACTCATCCAGTCGGTCGCGCTAATCGGGCCGGGCGTGGCGGTCGCCTTTGCTTTTGGCCCTGGCATCACCTATGCCGGTGGCTCCTTCCCGCTGGCAATCGCGCTGGCGATGGTCGTCGCTTTGCTGCTGGCTGTCAGCATCGGCCAACTGGCGATTCACCTGCCCTCAGCCGGTGGCTTCTACACGTATATCAGCCGTGGGCTGGGACGCGACATGGGTTTTCTGGCTGGCTGGATCAGCATACCCGCCTATCTGCTGTTTCTGCCGCTCAACTTGATTGCGTTCGGTTATGCTGGCTATCAGGCGAGTGGCCTGCCGTGGTATGCCTGGGCGATCCCATTGGCGATTCTCATGGGCCTGCTGGCGTTCTTCGGCGTGCGCCTCTCGATCCGCACGCTGGTGGTGCTGGGCGTCATCGAGGTGCTCGTTTTTACCCTGTTGAGCATTCTGCTGATCGTCAATGCGCACGGCAATAACACGCTGCTGGCCTTTACGCCCGCCACCTGGGCGCATGGGCGCGGCGGCGTTTCGGGCGTGCTGGTGGGCGCAGTGATCGGCGTCCTCTCGTTCGCGGGATTTGAGTCCGCCGCGCTGCTCGCCGAGGAATCGAAGAATCCGCGCAAAATCATCCAGCCGGTGTTGCTGCTGGCGGTGGTGGTGATCGGCGCTTTCTTCGTGCTGGCGAGCTACGCGGGACTGGTGGGCTATAACTTCAATATCGGGACGGTGACGGACAAGAACTCGTATCTCGGCGCTCCCGGCACTCCCTGGTTCAACCTCGGCATTCAAGTATGGGGCCATGCGGGCCAGTACATCATCGGGCTGGTGATCCTCGAGTCGCTGGCGGCCAATGTCGCCGCCGGGTTCACGGCGCTCTCGCGGGTGGTCTATGCGATGGGGCGCTCAGGAGTTTTGCCGTCGGCGTTTGGCCGCACGAACAAACGCTTTCGCACGCCGACCCTTGCATTGCTGCTGACGATCCCTGTGATTGTTGGCATCGCCTTCTGGTCTGAGACGGTGTATGGCGCGCCGCCCAACAGCTTCTACGTGATCGTGGACGCCGCCGCCTATTGTGTGCTGTCTATCTACGCTGTGGTTAGCCTTGCCACGCCGGTCTTCTTCCTGCGCCAGCGTCGCAGTGATTTCCGCGTAATACCGCATCTGGTGATTCCTGTCGTGGCGGCTGTCCTGTTGATCATCGTGCTGGCGGCGCAACTGCTGACGGCAACCACGCCCACCAACTACCCAGGCATCCTGCCGCAGTATCTTGGGCTGATCATCGCCGGTGGCTGGCTGGTTATCGGGATCATCTGGCTGCTGGTGCTGCGCGTGCGCAAGCCAGAGGCACTGGAAGCTGGTGAGCGCATCTATGTTGACACACCACAGGAGGAGACCGCAACGGCAAGTGGGCAGGGGTAATTCCAGAAGGCAGGTATCGTGATATGGCCCGCCTGCGCGGGCTGGAGAGGGGACGCCAAATCGCCCTATGTTGCCCTGTGCTATAATGCCGTGCGGCCTTCTGCCACGACAGAGTAGTGCATTGTTACGGGACGCATAGGGCCTTTAGTCCCCCGTTCCCGTGCGTGCTCCCGGCCTTTCAAGGTCGAGAGCGGCTGCGCCAACCACCAAGCCAATACGCCGAGAGCGGCCACCCCACCACCCCACCATACAGGGCCGAGAACGCGCTTTTGCAAAGGAATACACCAGCATGTCAACACCATCGCCTTTCAGCGTAGCCAGCGGCGCCCCTGCGGATACGGCGGCACAGCGTATCCTCGTCTGCGTCGCATGGCCGTATGCGCGTAGCGCCACCCATGTCGGCCAGATCGCTGGATCGTTTCTGCCGGGCGACATCTTTGCGCGCTATCAGCGTATGGCGGGGCGCGCGGTGCTGATGGTGTCGGGCAGTGATTCGCACGGCACGCCGATCACGGTGGACGCCGACCGCGAGGGAGTGACGCCGCGCGAACTGGTGGAACGCTACCATGCGCAGATCGTTGACGTGCTGGAACGACTGGGTATCAGCTTCGACAACTATACCAAGACCATCACCGAGAACCACTATCGCGTCACCCAGGATTTCTTCCTGCGGCTGCTCGATCAGGGCTATCTCTTCAAGGATACGATGGAGTCGCCCTACTGTCCGACCGATAAACGCTTCCTGCCGGACCGCTATATCCTGGGAACGTGTCCGTACTGCGGTTACAACGATGCGCGCGGCGACCAGTGCGACAACTGCGGGCGCACGCTCGATCCCACACAGTTGATCGATCCACGCTGTCGGCTGTGTGGCAGCGTCGAGAGCCAGATCGAGATTCGCGCGACCGAACACTTTTTCCTCGATCTGCCCAAACTTGAGCCGCGCCTGCGCGCCTGGCTGCAAACTGGCAAGGACCACTGGCGGCCCAGCGTCGTCAACTTTGTGCTGAACTGGTTCAAAGAGGGGCTGCGTCCACGCGCCATCACGCGCGACCTCGATTGGGGCGTGCCTGTGCCGCTGCCCGGCTACGAAGACAAGCGCATCTACGTCTGGTTCGACGCTGTGATCGGCTACTACTCGGCCAGCATCGAATGGGCCGCCAAAAGAGGCGAACCGGAGGCGTGGCGCAAGTGGTGGATACTCGGCCCCAATGGCGAGGAGCCGTCGCGCTCCTACTACTTCATTGGCAAGGACAACATCCCCTTCCACGCGCTGATCTGGCCCGCGATGCTGATGGGCTACGGCGGGCTGGCGCTGCCGTGGGATGTGCCGGCCAACGAGTTCATGACAATGGGCGGCTTCAAGGCGTCCACCAGCCGGGGCAACGTGATCTGGACGAAAGGTGTGCTTGACCAATACGGCGCTGATGCGTTGCGCTACTACCTCGCCGTGACGATGCCAGAGGGGCGCGACACCGACTTCACCTATGAAGAGTTGGTGCGACGCAACAATGATGAACTGGTGGCGACCTATGGCAATGCCGCGCATCGCGTGCTGACCTTTGCGCAGCGCAACTTCGGTGGCGTGGTTCCTGAGCCGGGCGCGCTGACGCCTGCCGATGAGGCGATGCTGGCCGAGGTACGTTGCGGCCTTGCGGATGCAGCGACGGCCATCGAAGCGGTGCATCTGCGCGATGGGCTGGCCGAGGCGATGAATGTTGCCCGCGCCGCCAATCGCTATCTCGACGAGCGGGCGCCGTGGAAGGCAATCAAGACGGACCGCGCGGCTGCCGCGCGCACGGTCTATACGATGCTCCATGCGCTCAATGGGCTGAAACTGCTGTTTGCGCCCTATACGCCCTTCTCCTCGCAGAAGCTGCATGAGCTATTGGGTGGCAGCGGCGACGTGAGCGCCTGCCCCTGGGAGTTGCAGCAAGTGGCGCCGGGAACGAAACTGCCCACGCCCACGCCGCTCTTCGTCAAGTTCGATCCGCCCGTAGCGCCGGAGTAGCTAGCCAGCGGGCGGCTCAAGCCGCGCCTTGAAGTCTCTACGGGACGCGAAGCCTGCCTCTGCAGGCTGGAGATAGGCAGATGACCGTGGTTGTGGGGATTGATCTGGCGGCGGGGCGAGGCATCAGCGAGGTGGCAGCGTTCGATGTGCCAGATACATCATCAGGCGAGCAGCCACGATTTCTGCGGGAACTGTATAGCTCAGTGCAGAGCGATGATGAGATTGTGGCGGCGACGGTGGCGTATGCGCCTGCGGTGGTGGCGATAGATGCGCCGCTCTCACTGCCTGGCGCCGTGATGTGGGCGCTGACCCACTCACCGAAGGATATACCAGGTGATGCCAGCCCCTATCTGCGCGCGGCAGAACGCGATCCTGTGTGGGGGCGGCTGGGTGTGCGCCCGCTGCCGGTTTCGTTCCTGGGCGGGCTAACGTTTCGCGCGCTGGTGTTGCTGCCACGGCTACGCTCCGCCTTGCCCGATGCCACGATCATCGAGGTGTTTCCCAGCGCCACGCTCGCCATCCTGCGCGCAAAGCCGCACCCAGCGGCTGATCAGCCAACGCAACGGGCAACGCGGGCAGCAAAGACCGCACCCACCGCTCGTCGCCGCGCTCAGGCCATCCTCGCCCACTGGATCGACGGCATTCCAGCGCCATCGTCAGACGATGCGCCAGATATTTCCGATACCGAGCTTTTGGGCGCCGATCTGCTGGATGCGCTAGCGGCGGCCTACACAGCCGCAGCATGGTTGTACGGACATACGCTCGCCGCAGGCGATCCCGCTGAGGGCCAGATCATCCTGCCTGATCCGCGCTATTATCTGTGATCGTCTCTGGGTATTGCGCCGCTTTCGATCAGGAGGGGCAGAATGCCGTAGGGGCTGCCTGCTACTGAATCCCCCAGCATTCAGCCTCGTCGTCCACTCCACAACAATATCGGCTGGTTGTGCTGCGATGGCAAGATCAACCTCCGCAATCGTCATAGGCGCTGATGAAGAAGACTCTTGACTGATTGCAGAGGGCTTATCTCCCGATAGCCCGGACGAGAAGCCACAACCACATAGATCATGGGGATGGCTGAGGCATGAGCAGCAGCAATAGCGGCGTGTACCGGCGTGTACCGGTGCGTACCGTGCGTCAGCCCAGTTGGCTTGCGTCACTCCACTCCTTATGGGTCGCTTCACGCGGCGCTCGCGTGTCGCACCTTGCACTGCCGCGATTCCCATTGGCCGGCATAGCGCACTGAGGGCGGCTCGTGTGTCACGCGGCTGTCTGGATGCTGTCGCAAGTGTGTCACAGGGGTGTCACAGGGGTGTCATGAGTGAGCGTTATCGTGCTCCACTTCGGGCGCGAGGCGACCCAGACGACGCATCTCCGGCCAGATCAGCGCTACCGCCAGCACCACCAGAATCGTTCCCACGCCGCCGCTGACCACCGCAATCACCGGACCGAAGATCGCCGCCGCCACGCCCGACTCGAAGCCGCCAAGTTCGTTCGAGGCGCCGATGAAGAGGCTGTTGACGGCGGAGATGCGTCCGCGCATCGCATCCGGTGTGCGCACCAACAGCAGCGTGCTGCGAATGACGACGCTGATGTTATCAAGCCCGCCTGCCATGACAAGCACCAGCAATGAGAGCGCGAACGAGTGGGAAAGGCCAAAGATGATGGTGGCGGCGCCAAAGCCAGCCACCGCGATCAGCAGTGTGCGCCCGGCATGCTTGAAGGGCGGCAGGAAGGCAATCGCCAGCGCCATCGTCACGGCGCCAACCGAGGGCGCAGCGCGCATCAGCCCCAGCCCCACTGCGCCAACGTGCAGCAGATCGGCGTAGATCGGCAGCAGTGTGACGGCGCCACCCAGCAGCACGGCGAAGAGATCAAGCGTGATCGCCGCAAGGATCACTTTCGTGCGCCAGACGAAGCCCGCGCCCGCCACCAGCGATTGCACGGTGGCCGTCTCGCGCCGTCGTGGCGCAGGCCGACTCTGTATGCGCGAGAGCAGCGTGATGAAGATCAGCGCCGCCAGCGCATCGAGCACATACACAAAGCTGGCGCGGTGCTGCACGGCGATCAGCAGGCCACCGAGCGCCGGACCAATCACCGAGGCAAGCTGCCAGGCGCTACTGCTCCAGGTGGCGGCGTTGCTGAAGGTCTCCATCGGGATAGTCTGTGACAGCAGGGCGGTATTCGCCGGTGAGCCGAAGGCGTCGGAGATGCCTATCAGCACAAGGCAGCCATAGATCAATGGCAATGGTCCCTGCGTATAGGAGAGCGCCGCCAGCCCCAACGCGCCCAGCAGCAGCAACATAGCGGAGATAAGCGAGACGATGCGGCGGTCGAAGCGGTCCGCCACATGACCGGCGAGCAACGTTAGCAGGATGATCGGCGAGACCTGGGCCAGCCCCACCAGTCCCAGCGCCAGCGCGGAGTGGGTGCGTTCATAAAGTTCCCAGCCAATGGCGACGTAGAGCATCTGCTCGCCCATCGCCGCCACAAAACGCCCGCTCATCAGCAGGCGAAAATCGCTATGTCGTAGCGCCGCATAGGGATCACGCTTGCCAGCGGGCGGCGTCATCTCGCCGTTCGGCGGCGCCTCCGCCGCTATCTCATACCCCTGCGCTGCGCCCGTCACGCTGATGGCCGTCTCAGGAATCGCCAGCGCCTGTTCTTCCTCCTGCCGGTCAAGCGTATCCACACCCATGCCCTTCATGCTATCGTCATCCACTGCTGCGTATCTCATAGCATACCGCATACGGGTGGACACTACCCAGTGAAAAGGCTATGATCATAACCTATAAGGGACCTGCGCTCTGCGAGAGTGGCGCGAACTTTCCGGCAAGAACGGCTGCTCATGAGGCCCACGAGGGCGAAAGGGTGCGTTATTATGCGGATCGGTGTGGTGGGCGCGGGCGGTGTTGGCGGCTATTTAGGCGCGCGACTGGCGCAGGCGGGACACGAGGTGGTGTTCATTGCGCGAGGCGACCATCTGCGGGCTATTCAGGCGCATGGGCTTCAGGTACACTCGCCCGCCGGAACCTTCACCGTGCAACCGGCGCGGGCGACCGACGATCCGCGCGCAGCCGGGCCAGTCGAGATCGCGCTTGTCGCCGTCAAGGCATGGCAAACACCCCAAGTCGCCGAGACGATGCGCCCGCTGGTGGGCGACACTACGACAGTCGCGCCATTGCTGAATGGCGTCGAGGCGCCGACGCAGCTTGCCACAGTGCTGGGAGCCGAACGAGTGGTAGGTGGCCTCTGTCACGTCATCTGCTATATCGAGGCGCCCGGCGTGATTCGCCATGTGGGCGGCGTTCCTGATGTCGCCTTTGGCGAGATGGATGGCAGCCACACACCTCGCATCGAGCAGTTGATCGCAGTCTTCGAGCGGGCAAGCATACGGGCGATAATTTCTGACGACATCCAGGCCGCGCTCTGGCAGAAACTGCTGTTTGTCGAAGGCGTGGGAGCGGTCGGCGCAATCTCGCGGGCGCCCCTGGGTGTGATTCGTAGCGTGCCGGAGGCGCGCCAGCTGGTCGAGATGGTGATGCGCGAAACCTGCGTAGTGGCCAATGCGCGTGGCGCTACGCTTGGCGAACGCGATGTAGCCGATGCGCTACGCCTGCTCGATAATATGCCCACCGATGGAACAGCCTCAATGCAGCGCGACATCCGCGACAGTCGCCCCTCGGAGCTTGACGCGCAAACCGGCGCGGTGATGCGCCTGGGGCATGCGGTTGGCGTCGCCACGCCCCTGCACGATATGCTCTACGCCGCGTTGCTGCCACAGGAGTTGCGGGCGCGTGGCAAGTTGCAGTTCGCAAGCTGAGCGGGCGCAGTCTACCAGTGCATGTCACGATCACGCCTGGGAGGTCTGGCCGCTCTGTTCAAGTTGGTTGGCGTAGGAGAAGAGCAACTGTGCGGCGGTCTCGGCGTCGAAGTCCGCTTCACCGCCACCCGCTTGTTGCTGCTCGGCGAGACGGGCGAAGCCTGCGCCAATCGTGCGAATGGTGGCAGGATCGCTGATACGCTGCTCACGCACAGCTTCATAGAGGTCCGTCAGCGCGTCCGCTGGAGGCAGCGCGGCGCCATAGGTTGCGCCAGTGTATCCATCGCTTGATCTGTGGCTTGATCTGTGGCTTGATCTGTGGCTTGCCGCATCGGCGTCAGGTATGTGTGCTACGGCGCGTGGTGATATGGGTCGCGACATGCTGGGCGTAGGGGCGGCGACTGCTGGCGCGAGTGGCAGGCGTGTCTGCACGGGCGCTGACGCTGATCTGACCAACCGTGGCTCTTCGGGCGCCGGTGGCGCCGCATCGCCAGCCGCTATCACAGGATCAAGTTCGAGCGTCGGTTCCAGCATCCCCGCCGGAAGCGCGGGCGCGGCAGGCGTCATCGGCGTCATCGGCATCGAAGGCGTCGTAGCGGCGGCAGCGATGGGCATTGAAGCAGGCATCGAGGCCGACATTGAGGTTGGTATTTCAATTGGCGCAAGTGGTGTCGGGTAGGTGATCTCCTCTGGTATAGCAGGTGACTGTTGCGCCCCAATGGCATCATGTGGGAACACCCTAACGCCCGCTGCCTGAGTCTCTGGGGGGCCAATGGCGATGTCGTGAACACGCGCCCAGATGATGCGCACACCAAGTGGGCGCGCACACACACGCGCCGCGCCCAGCACGCGCCGCGCCAATGCGCCGTCCGGGGTTACGCCGCCCGTCGCCAGCGCCTGCGCCGACCAATCCGCCAGACCGTCGCGCAGCGCCACCACCACTGCCTTATGTAGCGGCAGTTCCCAGGCCGTCCCAGCGTCAGCGGAGGTATTCACCTCGAAGCCCGCCAGCCGATGCGCCTCACGCGGGATCACCTGATAGGCCACCGTCGCCGCAGCGCGCGCCTCCCATCCCCGCTCGGCGCTTGTGGCGTCAACCACTTCATCCGTCGCATTCGTCGCATCCCACACATCCGCTCCGTCTCGTGTCAGCGTCACACGCTGGATCGGCGTGGTGTAGATATGCTCACCGATCTGAAACGTTACCAGTGAGCGTTCGCCCGGTAGCAGGATATGATAGCCAGCCGCCAGTGTGCGACAACTGCCGTCGAAGAGGTGGGTGACGGTTACAGCCCCTTCGGGCAGCAGCACCAGCCGCATCTGCGTGTAGAGTACTGCCACGGCCAGCTCCAGCGCCCCCACAATCAGCGCCGCCCACGGTCCTGCCAGCGCGCCCACCATCGCTGTCGCCAGCAGCGCCACGCCCGCCAGCAGCGCCACCAGCCAGATGATCACGTTGGGCGCAACATAGAGCGCCACGGCCAGCAGCGCGCCGCCAAGAATGTAGATGATGAAGAGGTCCATCACCTGCGGCGTCACCAGCAGCGTGCGTCCGCGCGGGAAGCCGATGATATGGGTGGCGCGGTTGAGCGTCACCAGCGACGCCGTCAATAGCAGGCTGCCGAAAATGGCAGGCGCCAGCGCAGGCGACCAGCGCCTGAGCCAGCGATATCCGGCAAAGGTAGTGTTTGGTTCGCTCTCGATGGTGCGACACAGACCGGGATCGAGCAGATGACGCCATGCCTGAAGCAGACTCAGCCAGACGCTATCAGATTCCGGCGTCGCTTTGCGCCTTGGCGCCGTGAGACTGCGCGGTTCGGATGTCCGGAGTTCTCGCCGCTTTTGCGGGGATCGCAGTGGGCGCAACAGTTCGCCCGCAGGCGGGCGCGGGCGGGAGCCTGCGCGCGGTGTGGCTTGCTGGCGCGTGACAACCGGATCGGACACGCCGGTGGTGCGATTGCCACGCTGTCCCTGTGGATGCCCTGGTGAGGGTGGTGAAGACGTTCTTGAGCTCATACCCGCCGAGTAACGCAACATCCGGGCCAGATGGGCAGGCTGAGGCTGCTATCGCCACGTCTGGCCGTGTCGGGGCTATGTGTCACTTAGTTGAGGTCGTCGCGTGACTCGTCAGCAGAGATTTCGGCGGGCGTTGTGGAGTGAGGCGGCGCATCATGGCGACCATGACGGCAGTTGGGCTTGCCGCAGCCGCCAGCGCCGTGGGTGGGCTTCTGTGGCTTGCTGTAGTTCTCGTAGCCGTCAAGCTGGCGCACCGGCACGCTGATCGTCGCGCCACTTTGGAGCATCACATCCACCGCTTCACGTGGCACATTGATCCCCACCACGCGCCCCGGACCATCCGGCGTCATGACGATCTCGTTGTAGGCGGGCATAGCCTCCTTCGCCTCCACATAGTCGTCATTCTCATAGGCGAGGCAACACATCAGCCGCCCGCACAGACCGGAGATTTTGTTGGTGTTGAGCGGCAAACCCTGCTCTTTCGCCATCCTAATCGAGACGACGTTGAACTCGGTGAGCCAGGAGCTACAGCAGAGCGTCTTGCCGCACATCCCCACGCCGCCCAGCAGCTTCGCATGGTCGCGGGCGCCGATCTGTCGCAGCTCGATGCGCGTATGGAACTGCGCCGCCAGATCGCGCACCAGCATGCGAAAGTCCACGCGCTCCTCGGCGGTGAAGTAGAAGGTGAGGCGGCTACCGTCGAAGGTATACTCCGCCTCCACCAGCTTCATCGGCAATTCGTGCATGTCTATCCGTTCGGCGCACCGTCGCAGGGTGGCCTTTTCTCTGGATTTATACGCCAGCATCTGGCGTAAGTCGTCCTCCGTGGCGAGTCGCTGCACTGGCTTGAGACCCTCGCCGCCCAGCTCAGACGCCTCGATCTGGCGCGGCGCGATCACCACACGACCACACTCGACACCCTTGTTGCTCTCGACGATCACCCACTGCCCCGGCTTGAGGTCGAAGCCCGCCGGATCGTAGTAGTAGATGCGCCCCGTCGGCCTGAAGCGTATGCCAACCGTCCGCACCGTTGTCGCCGTCTGCGCCGTCTGTTCTGCGCTGGTCATGGGTGTTGTATCCTGCTATACGCTTCTCGTAGCGCCACTGTCGTTGCTAATGCCCGGGTCTTCAGGCCACGAACCAACCCCTGCGATCCAGTCCCAATCGGGTTGTCAAACACCATCAGGGCCGAGCGCAGCGCGCCTCACGATTGCTGATTGAGTTCATCGGTCAGCAGAATCGCCTCGGCGACCTCTTTCATGGACTTGCGGTTGTTCATGCTGAGTTTCTGGATGCGGCGGAAGGCTTCCTGCTCATTCAGGCTGTACTTCTGCATCAGCATCCCCTTCGCCTTCTCCACCACTTTGCGTGTCGCCAGCGCCTCTTCGAGCGTCTTGACGCTGCCCTCCATCTGGCGGAACTCCTGGAAGCGGCTGAGCGCAATCTCGATGGCGGGCTTGAGGTCGCTCTGCCGCCAGGGCTTGGTGACATAGTGGACGACGCCTGCCTCACGCGCGCGCTGGATCAGCTCGTCGTCGCTGAAAGCCGTCAGCAGAACGACTGGCGCCAGCTTCTCGGCAGTGAGGGTTTTCGCTGCCTCGATGCCATCCATCTCTGGCATCTTGATGTCCATCACCACCAGATCGGGGCGCAGCTCGCGGGTGAGGTTGACGGCGCTCAGGCCGTCGCCCACGTCGCCCACGACAAGGTAGCCCTGGCGCTGCAACTCTTCGCGCAGGTCCATGCGAATAACAGTATCGTCTTCGGCGATGATGATGCGTGTTGGCATAGATGTACTCCTCGTCACCCCCATACGCCGCCAGAGCGCCCGCCGAACTGGCAGGGGAGCCGCTGCGTGCAGGGAAACAGGCGTCTGTCGCCGCGATAGCGTCAACTGGCGCATCAACCGGCGCAGACGCGGTGATCCGTTTGACGCCTGCGGCGCGTCTTCCCAGGGGCGACGTTGCGATAGCCCTGTGTTGGCCGCAGTATAGCACATCTACGGCGCGAGCCTGCGGGCGCGCTAGGTTCTTTCCCAGCGCGCCCGCTGTGGGTGAGGGTAGAGCAACCCGAACAGAACCTACCCAACACGCGCACATGCTGGCGTGTGATGAGGCCGTTTGGTCTATTCACCGGCTATTCATTTGTTCGATAATCGGCGGCTAGCTGCCAGCGCCCGGTCGGTTGGCCCACGGTGGTGGGGATTTCGCCGGTTTCGAGCAGCGCCTTGAAGCGATGCAGATCGTCCTGTATCTGGGAACTTGGCTCCTCACCGAGGACTCTGGCGACAACGGCGCCAAAGCTGCCCGCAGGCGCATCATAGGCCAGCGAGACATGCGCCTCCACCCCCCGATCGCCCGGCGCAGCGATGAAGCGCACGGCGCCATTCTGGGCGATCTGCGCGTCCGGCAGCGAACGCCAGCCGATGAACTGGTTGGGGCGATCCTCGGTGATCTCGGCGTCCCAGGCGACCTCACTGCCCAGCGGAGCCGCCGCCACCCAGTGCGAATGGGTCGCATCACTGACGGTGACGCTCTTGAGATGGCGCATGAAGATGGGCAGGCGCTCGAAGTCGCGCCAGAAGCGATACGCCACTTCGGGGGTCACGTTGATCGTCACCACCTCCTCAACAGTGATGCCACCAGTGGATTGCTGGCCTGCGCGGTTGATGCCTAACACGTCATAGACCATATCGTGCGCAGTGGCGCCGCGATAGAAGAGATAGGCGCCCGCGCCAAACCCAAGCGCACCGGTGAGCCACGAGCGCCGAATCAGTTGGGTGAGGCCACCACCCACCAGCATAGCGCCCACGCCAAGCGAGAGCCAGCGTTCCAGTGGCCCGACGTTGATATTGCCAGCCCCACGGCGGTCATGCCGCACAATCTGCTGGTAGAGCGACTCACGCTCACGCACGGCCTGCGATGATTGCGCAGATAGCTGTTGCCCCGGCTGTTGTCCTGTCTGTCCCTGACGGTCGCCAGGAGTTTGCGGCTGTCGCGGATGTGTCGTCGCCATGACTGCTCCTCCTTCGTATGTGTCTGCTCGTGTAGCTCTGCTTGTGGCGCATCTATGAGTATAGGCATGCGGCGCCAGATCCTCCTTGTCTCACGTCAATTCCCGTGCCGCTATTGATAGTCAAACTGCTACTCCGCGCCGAAGTGCCGCCAGGGTTGCAACTGCTGGAGCAGCGTGCTTTCGTGGCGATGTTTGGCCTCGCCCAGTGAGATGCCCAGCTTGCGCGCCTGCGCCTCTAGCACGGTCAATTCCTTGTTGGTGTTCAGTTCAGAGCGATAGTAGACGAATTGCAGCAGGATCACCAGGGCAAAGACGAAGGCGCCTGCTATCCACGGCTCTGCAACCGGCGAGAGCGGCAGGAAGGAGAAATGGTGGCTGGCGAGCCAGAGCTGGTCGCCCAGGAAGGCGCCTACCCCAAACGACGCGCTGCCCAGCAGCGCGATAGGATACGTCACAAACGAGGTATCGCTGCTGGGGCGCTCACCCGATGGGATGGTGGAAAGCCGCCAGCGAAACGCCTGCTCGATCTCCGGGATGCGCTCGATGAACTGCTGGATATAGAACTCTTTGATGACATACGACGTGATCATGCTGTCGCGCAGGGACTGGCGCAGGTGAATCAGCCGCACAAAGAAGGTGAGACTGAGCAGTCCGCCGACGATCAGCAGCGCGAAGGATAGTGGCTGCCAGGGGGTCGAAGTATTCTCGCCGATCTGGTAAAGCGCGCCCAGGCCGGAGATCAGCGCGCCCATCAGGGTGAAGTAGAAGTTGAAGATGCGTTCGCGGTTCTCATAGACCTGATAGGCCGTCAGGCTGGCATAGTCGAACTCTTTGAGCAGGATGCTCTCGACACGCAGTGAGGTATCCAGTCCGCCCGGCGGTGGTGTCGCGGTAGTGGCTGGCCGTGGCAGTTCGCGGCTGATGGTAGGTGGCTTGGCGCTGGCCGCGCCGGTGAGGGGGTTGGGGATGTCGGATGGCGTCATGGGGTCACTCGCTCCTCTGGCGCTGGTTCGCGCAATGATGACTGGGCATAACTCAGGATACTGACACAGGCGGCAATCTTGCAAGCCAGTATAACGCGAGTGGCGGCGCAGGGGAAGGGGTATGCGCCAGTGGGTTCCATCAAAAACTGGGGGTTGCAAGCAAAGAGAAAGGCCCGTACTGTGGTGAGGGTATGTGTACTTCACCAGAGGGGGCTTAAGATGCAGTGTAGCGTATCAGTGACGATTGAGCTAGACCCG
>JBDTAI010000519.1:0-3609 GCA_039924685.1 Ktedonobacterales bacterium | reverse complement strand
ACATCCCGTCTTTCTCCACTCAATCAAGCGCCAATCAGGCGTTCTCTCCATAGTGGCATGTAAATTGTATAGAGGGAGGGGCAGGAACGACAGAAAGCCAGCATATAGCGAGTGGACGGAGACACAGCATGAGCATCGCGTTCAACCGGCAGGCGCAGCGCCGCCAACAATCCTATGAGGAAACATGGCGAGCAACGCGCGCATCCCTTGCCGCCCAGCCAACGCGGCCACTCTCGGTTGGTGTTGCGCCAACCTGGGGGATAGGGAGGGCCAAGCGCACAGGGCGTGTAGCGGCGCATGCCACAGCGGTAGGCGGAATCAGCCTGCTGATCCTCTGGGAACTGCTCTATGCGCTGCTCAATGTAGGGGATCTCACCAGCACCTATATCGGCTTGCATGTCGGCTTGAGCGAGGGCAACCCACTGATGCACAATCTGCTTGGAGTGACTGGCTTCGGCGGGCTGATCGCCTATAAAATGTTCGTGACGGTGGCGGTAATCGCTGGTCTCTGGCAGATCAACCGCTGGCATCCACGTGTCGCTCACGTGACGATCTGGCTGTGCAACGCGTTGACGCTGGCCGCCGTCGTCCTCAACATCGCCCAGATCACCTTCTGGCGTTGAACCTGAATTGTTATCGCTGGCCATAGGCGATATAGAGTGGCTGCACACACTGGGCGTGCATCACCTCGAAGCGCGCCGCCATCAGCGCATGCTCGAATGCCGCATCCGCAGCGATACCACTTGTGACCAGCGCCGGACGTAACGCTTCGATCTGCGCAAACACACCGGCTGCCAGCATATTACCCAGGCGACCGCCATAGGCGCCCACGGGTAGCTCGATCTCATGCGCCACCATCCTGTGCAGGCCGCGCTCGTGCGCCCATGCGCCCACCTGGCTTCCCATACCCGGATCGATGCCACGCCGATACGCCAGTTCGCGTAGCCAACTCACCAGCCGGTCGAGCGCTGGGCCACCATTGCGCGGCAGATCACCCTCCACAAGCTCTACCCAGCCACGCATACGTGTCACGCGCAGCACCTCATTCATCACCAGCGGCCACGATGGCACCGGAATACCCAGGTGCATCAGCCGCATATGCGTATAAGCGAAGCTTTCATGGGCGAATGGCAGCGGTCGCAGCGCATCGCACTGCATGAACGAGCAGTTATTCGGACGGCGCAGGGCGCCAGCATGCGAACTGTCAAAGAACTCGTCGGTCTCCGGCAGCGCGATGTCTATACCCAACACGTAGGCATCAGGGAAGGTATGGGCAATCTCCATTGCCCAGTGACCCGCGCCACTGCCAATATCGAGCACGCTGGCCGGAGCGTCAACGGGCGCCAGATGGTTGCGTTGAAATGCTCCGCGCAAGGCGTAGTGTGTAAGCTCTTGCCGCGCCTGTTCCTGCGCATCCCTGGGCAGCAGATAGGGCGGCTCGGCAGGTGAAGACGATGCGGGTGTGGTAGTAAATGTTCCTGATGAAGTAAACGAAAGCGAAGACATGGCTGACGGCGACGATGAGGCCGTCACCTGATCGAGCAGCGAACCGAAGTCCGCGGGCAGATGGTCGTCAAGCCGGTTCTGCGTTGTCGCACGTGGAAACATGCGCATGGTGAGAACTCCTTCTCATAAAGCTCCAGATAGCATTGTCATAGCGGCGCAAAATCGCTGTTTGGCGGTGTTTTTTTTCATCTCGCTTGCTTCCCGTCGTCATTGATCAATGAAGCAGGCGCCACGAACAAGTGTAGCGTGCTCCGCAGAAAAGCGCCCCACGGTTTTCCGTAGTATTTTCTATGAATTTAGTATCAACAAAGCCTATGCAAGCCAAAAAGACATAAAAATCGCCCAAAGAGGCGCAGGATACATCGGCGTCGTGCGGTATATCCTGCGCTCAGATTGGGGTGTGAGGAAGAGAAGGTCTCGGCTACTGGTTCGGTTGCAGCGCCGCGGCTGTGTCGCTTGGTTGATCCATAGTGGCGACATCAAGCTCTTCGAGGACTTCGAGCACACCTGCGACCCGTGCGGCCACCGCCTCGGCGTTCTCGGCGTCCTCCAGTTCGGGGACCGCACCACGCAGCCGCGCCACCCCACGCGAGACGCCCACTTCGATGCGCAGGTCAGTCGTCAGCGCGTCGCGTCGCAGTTCGCGTTGGATGGCGGCGATCAACGCCTGATCACCAGGCTGGTTGTCCTCGGCGGAGCGGTCGTAGCCCTCGTCTGTGTCGTCGGCGGGCGCAAAGCCGTTGTCAACCAACAGCATGCCGTACTCATCGCTGGTGATCACTGGATCGGTCGGCGCGAAGTAGGTGGGGTCAGGCTCATCTGGCGGATCGAGGTCCGCCACGCTATCGTTGGAGACGTTGCTGTCGTTGGTCTCCAATGGCTGGCTGACGAAATCAGGCTCCAATTCGTCCGGTAGCGTCTCAGTATCCGTTGTCGAATCCAGCAGGTCGCGCTCATCGGCGAAGCGTTCGGCGGCGTCTTCGCGTTGATCTGTGCCGGAGCGGTCGCCGCTATCGCCGGTGGCGCCCTGTGTATCAGGCTGCGCCTCCATCCCCGCCGGAACCAGCCACTCGACCTCGATCATATTCTCGATGCGCCAGCCGGGCGAGACGGCGCGCGCCAACTGCTCTATATCACCCCGGTCGCGCTCCGAGGCGACGACGCCGCTTACAAACAGCCGGTCGCTCGACTCGGCAACCGCCAGATTGCGCACCTGCCGGCCCACTTGCTCCAATGACTGCTGGATGTGGCGTTCAATCTGCTTCGCCAGCGGCGATTGCCGCCCGGATGTGGCTGATGCGCGCTGGGGTGGCGCCTCGTGAGGCGCCATAAACACCGAGCGCAGCGAGTCGTCGTGTGCGATCTGCTCATCATGGGCGCCATTTTGCTCAGGTGTATGTCCATTCGCCATAGGTATCTCACCGTCTTTCCGTCTGTGTACCACGTCGCTGGCGATCTCAAGTCGCTAGTTCCCCAATCCTTTCCGCAGAGGGTATGCCAGCTTTTCAGCTATCTTCCTGTATCTTCCTGTATCTTCCTGTATCTCCTATGCAATCAGCGCCATCTGCGCAATCATCCTGCGGGCATAGCGTACCTGCAGGATGGCGGCCACTGGCATGTAACTTACGCGCCTTCACGGGTGACGCAAACTGGAGACATAGTAGCGTCAGTAGGGCATGACTACGGACAAGCACGACGCGAATGATCTACGCATCTCGCCGGGGCATAACAATCCATCGAAGAGTACGACGATCACTACTGGCACACCAAAGAAGCGTAAGACCTATGCGGCGCAGGCCCGCGCCCACGAGAATCCCGCCAAACAGGCGCAGGAGCAGAAGAATGAGTGGCAGCCCGATACACGGGTCTTCGCCACTCACGAGGCCGACTCGGCAGCCCGCGCTGAGGACCGCGAGACCCGCGACAGTAGCGACTCGAACGCGCAGTCAAATACGCGCGGCTATTAGCCGCTATCAGGCTAGTGGTGAGTCCTATTTGATTTTGAGGAGGGGAGTATGATGTCTCCAACCGTTCTGGATTTGGAGGTACCACATGCCCGTCCGTCGTGTGATTCGGGTGTCCGACGCCGAGCGCGAGCGGCTC
>JBDTAI010000518.1:0-2910 GCA_039924685.1 Ktedonobacterales bacterium | reverse complement strand
CCCCACACTGCCCGCTAGGATGGATAGAGACGCTACCGCAAGCGCCAACAGGAAAAGACGCCGACAAACAGAACGCATAGACTGTTCTTCCCGAACCTGACACTGACTCGTACTTTTACGTGGATTGCGATCACGCTGTCGCCAGTTTGCCGATACGATGGAACGCGACTCCTACGGCTTATTGCTGTAGGATGAGGACGAGTGTAGCATACTCAATAACTGTATGTCAATATATAAAATCAAGGTGTCCAGTGATCAGGCGTTAGTGGGGTTGTTCAGGCGCAGGCGTACTCGAAACCTGCCAGCAAGCTGGCGATGACGCCGCTGCTGCGCGATCAGGAGTTGGTGACGGCGCGATCCACCAGCGTCGCCTATTGGGAGGGTGCGGTCAACATCCAGGGACAGGCCAACGGGGCAACCGTGAGTGGCGAGGGCTATGTGGAGCTAACCGGCTACGCGCAGGTTCCCTCTGGCTCACAAAGCGCCGCCGTGCCGTAAATTGCGCCTACCATCTGCCTATCTGTTGCCCCAGGCGCAAGAGGCGCAGGGCGCGGGCCGTCGCTGTGGTGAGCAGATCGGCGGCGCGGGCCATGCTCTCGTCAAGCGTGAGCGGGCCGTCGGCGATGGGCAGCGCGGCGTCTATGCCAAGCGCGGCCAGTGTCGCGTCGTCCGCTGCGAGGCCACCCGCCAGCGCCAGGGTGTACGCGCCCGCCGCATGCGACGCATGCGCCACCGCGCCAACCGCCTTGCCATACGCCGTCTGCGCATCGAGGCGCCCCTCGGCGGTGATCACCAGCGTCGCGCCGCGCAGTTGCTCGGCAAAGTTCAGCGTCTCCAGCACCAATTGCGCGCCGGGGACCAGTTCGGCGTGCGCGAAGGCCAGCAGCCCCGCGCCCAAGCCGCCAGCAGCGCCCGCGCCGGGGATTGCGGCCACATCGGCGCCCAGATCGCGCTTCAGGATGTCGGCGTAGTGGGCCAGCGCGACATCGAGTTCGGCGACCATTGCAGGGGTGACGCCCTTCTGCGGCCCGTAGATGGCTGACGCGCCCTCAGGCCCGTAGAGTGGATTGGTCACGTCGCAGGCGACACGGATACGCGCCAGCGCCAGCCGGGGATCGAGGCCACTCACCTCTATACGCGCCAGCCGTGCCAGCGCCGCGCCCCCCGGCGACAGATCGCGCCCAGCGGCGTCGAGCAGCCGCGCGCCCAGCGCCTGCGCCATACCAGCGCCGCCATCATTGGTTGCGCTGCCACCCAGGCCGATCACCAGCCGTCGGCAGCCCGCATCGAGCGCCGCGCGGATCAGTTCGCCGACGCCATAGGTGGTGGTGAGGCGCGGATCACGGCGTTCGGGCGCCACGAGCGGCAGTCCGGCGGCGGCGGCCATCTCGATCACGCCGGTTGGCCCATGTGGAGCGTCGGGATGGTTGAGGTGGTCGGCGCCAACTGCGCCGAGCAGGCCCCAGGTCGCCTCAACTGGCTCATCCAGTGGCCCCATGACACGTTGGGTGATCAATCGCCCACCTGTCGCGCCCACCAGCGCCTGCGTAGTTCCCTCGCCGCCATCCGCCACCGGCACGACGACCACCTCAGCCTGCGGCGCAACCAGCCGCACGCCCGCCGCAATCGCCGCGCCGACCGCCACGGCATCGAGGCTGCCTTTGAGCGCCTGGGGCGCCACCACAATCTTCATCCACTTTTCCAGTGATCAAACTATCGAAAAGGCCCTTCTGACAGGGACTCTAGTCCCTGCACCGTCCGTGCTCCGGCCTTTCAAGGCTGAGAGCGGCCTCTCACGATCTAGGCCGAGAGCGACCCACCTCACCAGGCACGCACGTCCGCCATTCATGGCTGCGATCCGACACGAAGGGAGCAAAGGGATAGCTCAATTGGCGTGCGGATCGGTGCGCGGCCACATCTTGCCATCCACGTCTTTGAGCGCGGTGAGCGCCACATCGTAGCCCGCCACCTCACCGGCATAGATCGCCACTGCGGGACCTTCCTGCTGGGCCTGCCATGCCGCCAGACTCTTGCTGCGGTCCGAGACCACCTGATCCCACACACTGAAGTCGCTCATCTGCGCGCCCTGATCGGAGAGAAAACTGGCGACGCTGTTCAACACCTGCGCCTGCGCCTGCCAGTTGAGGGTATTCGCGCGGGTATCGGCATATTGCGCCTCGGATTGCGCCCGTCGCGCCCAGACGCGCAGCCGCTCAATCGTCGTTGCGCGGCTGACCTGTGGTGTATCGTTAATCATCAGTTCATGCTCCTCATGGAAATGCGCTTGCTATGCTTTAGGCGATGGGCTGGGGTATACTGCCAGCAGTGACCAATGACGGTCTCCACTCCTCAATGAACTTCAGGACTTGTTCAGGGAGCGAAGCAGCTCCTCCACCTCGCTCGCCTCGATACGCCCTTCGAGTCGTTCAATCCCGTCTACGGTGATGACGGGAATCCGGTAGCGATACCGCTCGAAGATCGCTGGGTCGCGGCGGATGTCCACCTCGGCGATCTCGACGCCTGGGGTGTTCAGGTCCGCTACTGCGTCTTCCAGCCAGGTGCGCGCCTCATCGCAGAGATGACATCCGGCCTTCGCATACAGCATGATCGTCGTGATCGTCTGCATCGTATCCGCCCTTCGTCGTTTCGTGCGCCCTGCCCTACCGGCTTATATGCCATGCAGCCTTACATCCATTCCTGTGAAAGCGACAGTGATGGCGAAGAGCGCAAGCATAGATAGCATACGCTATCTGGCGCATTGAGAGCAACGGGACGGGCGGCTGGGGTTCCATCAAAAACTGGGGGTTGCAAGCAAAGAGAAAGGCCCGTACTGTGGTGAGGGTATGTGTACTTCACCAGAGGGGGCTTAAGATGCAGTGTAGCGTATCAGTGACGATTGAGCTAGACCCG
>JBDTAI010000517.1:0-4599 GCA_039924685.1 Ktedonobacterales bacterium | reverse complement strand
TCACCTGCTGCACTTGCGGCGCTGCGCCGTGCTGGTCTACAGTGGTGTAGTGGTGTATATGACCAGTATCATCAACGAGGCCAACACACTTGCTGCCAACACACTTGCTGCCAACACACTTGGCCTGACGAACCCGGACAAACCCGAATGACGACCACGACAGGAGGAGCATGGATATACAGGCGGTGGCGCGCCGCATTCTGGACCAACGATTGCGCCGCTATACCGATACAGGACCAGACCTCTCGCCGTTCGGTTCGGCGCGCTTTCGCCGCGACGGCATCCATCTGCGTGTGGCGTATGCGGTGGCGCATCCGGGCATGGCGGGGCCACTGGTGGATCGTGTTCTGCGATATGCGCGATTGCGAGGGATGCGTGTGCAGTGGGTGGTTGTGCCACAGCGCCCAGGCGAGAGCGAACTGCCACCGGCTATGTTGGCGGCGCGCTTTCGCCTCTATGAGCGCCTGCTGCTGATGGCTCACAAGGGACCAATCACTGCGCAGGTCAATCCTTTAGTGGTTGTCGAGCCTATCACGCGGTGGGACGAGATGGTGGCCTATGAGGACGGCAATCGGCAGGCCTTCTTCGACGAGATGGGATCGGCGGTGGGCGAGGTGGCGATGCGGGCGCGACAACGCTGGCAGGAACAGGAGCGCGGCTGGTGCCAATACTATGTCGCCTCACTCGGATCACTCGGAAATGGCGCCATCGGCGGCTGCTATGTGACGCTCTTCGAGGAGATTCCGACGATCATGGGCGTCTATACGCTGGCGGCAGCGCGGCGGCGTGGCGTGGCGACGGCGCTCCTGGCGCGGGTCATCGCCGATACGCTGCCGCTCAAGCGGCCGCTGCACTTCGTCACTATGCCGTCACCCGGAGTTGCGCCTGCGCCGCCTGAGCGCGATTTGTGCTGCCTGTTCGTCAAGGACGGCAATCCCGCCGAGCGGCTCTACCACCAGTTGGGCTTCGTCCCTTTGGTGGATGAGTTGACCTTCGACTGGGAACTGTCGTAGCATGCGTCCACCACACCGGTATAGCGGACCTCGGTCCCCTGCCCTGTGTCACCAGCCACGTATGGCTGTGACCTTGTAGCTAGAAATAGAACCTGGAGGCGAATTGTATGCTGACTTCCCCACCCACACCGCATTCCCCTGTAGATGATCAGCGCCCCGCCTCTCCACCACTCCCTGAGCAATCATCTGGGCAAGCGCCCGAAAGCGTATCTGGGCAGTCGCCCATGCCAGCAACGCCCGGCGCTCCCACCGACTCACGGCGCATTATCGGGCGCTTTTTGCCGAAGCAGACGCACGAACGGCTTGCCAGTGCAGTGCGCGCGGGCCATCTCCATGAGGCCAAGCGGTCGGACGTGCTGGCGCCGGAGCGGCTGCCGATGCTTGCCGAGTATAGCCTGTGGCTGCTGATCATCGGCGGATTCGCCTTCCTGGCGCTCGAGGATGCGGCGCGCTATGCCACGCATGCCGGATTGCTGCTGGGCAATGGCTCACTGCTGCTGCGTCTGGGGATCGTGCTGGTGGCAAACGGCCTTGCCTATGCGGTGATGGTTCCTCTCCACGAAGCGGTCCATGCTGCGGTGATCCTGGTGCTTGGTGGGCGACCGCGCTTCGGCCTGAAACTGCCGTTTGCCGCCTATTGCACCGCCCCCAATCAACTCTTTACCCGCAACGGCTATCTTGCGGTGGCGCTGGCCCCGCTGATCGCGCTGTCGCTGCTGGGCGCCGTCGTGATCTGGCTGGCGCCAGACCTGGGTGCGTGCCTGCTCTTTGGCTTTGTGGGCAATGTGGCGGGCGCCGTGGGCGATCTGGTGGTCTCCGGCGAGATCGCGCGCCTGCCCGCCAACACATTGATCGCCGACGACGAGACTGGCTACACCGCCTATCGCGTCACCCACTCCGCTG
Source organism: Ktedonobacterales bacterium (assembly GCA_039924685.1). Lineage (GTDB taxonomy): Bacteria > Chloroflexota > Ktedonobacteria > Ktedonobacterales > JADMIN01 > JBDTAI01. The sequence continues at coordinate 2,683 of JBDTAI010000517.1, read as the reverse complement.
CCTGAGTCTGACCGCGCTCCCAGTCCACACTACACGCCAGGGAAGCGGCGCCAGCAACAGATACCCCATCTCCATCTTGGCTTCCCTTCTTCTCACAGGGGACAGGATGAGGTTGCTCCCTTGCGCTGTAAATAGCCGACTGTGATCATGGTCTTATACGCTAGGGCGTGGCGCGTCTGGTGATGGGGCGCGCCAACCTTGTTGACTTGCAGTTGCGCGCCAGCCGCGTGATCGTATCATACGGTATCATGCAGTAGTATACAGATTTGCGGCTTTCTTACGCGTTCAGTATACGTATTCAAAACGGCGGTCAAAATCGTCGGCACAGATACAGGCGCCACAGGCAAGAAGGGACCAACGTCGATGGAGAGCGTGACACACGAAGCGCTGGGCAAATCCCCCGAACCACCCATACTCGATCCCACACGGCTGCTGGCCTCGGTCGAATACACACGGCGTATCGCCGACATCGTGCGCGCCAGTGTCGCCCGTGTGATCGTCGGCAAAGAGGCGGTCATCGAACTGTTGCTGGTGGCGCTGCTCAGTGAGGGGCATGTGCTGATCGAAGACGTGCCGGGGATGGGCAAGACGATCATGGCGCGGGCGCTGGCTCGTTCGCTCGGTGTCGCGTTTGCGCGCATACAGGGTACGGCGGACCTCTTGCCAAGCGACGTGACGGGGGTAGGCTATTTCAACCAGAAGGCGAGCGAATTCGAGTTCAGACGCGGCCCGATCTTTGCCAACATTGTGCTGGCCGACGAGATCAACCGTGCCACGCCGCGCACGCAATCCGCCCTGCTCGAAGCCATGCAGGAGCAACAGGTGACGGCGGAGGGCCAGACGATGGCGCTGCCACTGCCATTTATGCTGGTGGCGACCCAGAATCCCATCGAGCTTGAAGGCACCTTCCCACTGCCCGAAGCGCAACTCGACAGGTTCCTGCTGCGCCTGCATATCGCCTATCCCAGCATGGATGAGGAACGCGCCATGCTCTTCCGTTTCAAGGAGGAGCAACCACTGGACGCCCTCACGCCTGTTCTGAGTGGCGAGGAGTTGCTGCGCCTGCTGCCGGTGGTGCGCGCGGTGCGTGTCGGGCGACCAGTCGCAGATTATCTGCTCTCCGTCGTGCGCAATACCCGTGAGCATCCCGCCATCGAGCTTGGCGCCAGCCCACGCGCGGCGCTGGCGCTGTTCCGCGCCTGCCAGGCGCTCGCCGCCACCCAGGGACGCGACTTCGTCAAGCCCGACGACGTGAAGCGACTGGCGATTCCGGTGCTGGCGCATCGGCTGGTGGTGACGGCGCAGAGCCGCCTGCGCGGCCAGGGTGTGGAAGAGATTGTGCGCGATACACTCAACCGCACGCCAGTTCCCGTCGAGTCGCTGGGGCGCTGAAACCTCACCCAAGCCTTCTCCTGCGAGGAGAGGGTGAAGGAGACGGAGATGTGCGGCTGTTCTGGCTCCTTTCTCCTGCGAGGGGAGCGGTTGGGAGAGAGGTCCGCTTGTAGCGGAAAGGTGGCCGCCTGATGGGCGAACGCAGCGAGAAAGATGCCAACTACGATCCCGATAGAGGCGGCATTCCCAATGCCGTGATGGTGCGCGCCCACGGCTGGTCCACCGTTCGCATGAACGAGCTGGCCCATAGCATGCGTGTGCGGCGTGAGCGACGCGACGAACTGCTCGTGGCGCGGCGTCCGCTGTATGTGGTGGCGCTGCTGTTGATGCTCCTCAGCCTTGTCGTGCGGCTGCCAGCCCTCTTTCTGGCTGGGCTGCTGATCGTTGCATTGGTCTCGCTTCCGGAGATCTGGTATCGCTATGGGCTGCGCGCGCTCCACCTCACGCGCAAGCCCGCCCTGAGCCGCGCTGCATTCGGCGACGTGACCGAGATTCCGCTGGTGGTGGAGAACCGCAAGCTGCTGCCACTGCCCTGGCTAGAGATCGAAGACGAGTTCCCCGATACTCTGCCCGTGCTGGGCCACTGTCTGGAACTTTCGTCGCTGGTGGGGCGGGCGATGCTCACCAACACCTTTTCGCTCTGGGCCTATCAACGTGTGCGGCGGCGCTATCGCGTCTGGGCGGTAGCGCGTGGCGTCTATACCTTTGGTCCTGCCCACCTGCGCATCGGCGATCCTTTTGGTGTGCTGACCCGCGAAGAGGCTCTGCCCTCGCTGGCGACTCTGCTGGTCTATCCCCTGATCGCGCCGCTGGAACGCTTCGGCCTCTCGCCACGCGCCCCCTTTGGCGAACGCGCCACCCCGCGCCGCATCCTCGACGATCCGCTGCGCATCGCCGGTATCCGCCCCTATATGCCGGGCGACGAACCGCGCCGCATCCACTGGAAGGCGACGGCGCGCACAGGTATCCTGCAAAGCAAGGTACTGGAATCGTCAGCGCGGCATACGCTGGTGATCTTTCTCGATACACGCACCTATACCAATCCCCATATGGGCTACGACCCGGCGCTGGCGGAACTGGCTGTCTCGGCCGCCGCCTCGGTGGCGATGTGGGGTGTCAAGCAGGGCTACGGGGTCGGCCTGCTCTCCAACGGGACAATGAACGCGCCCGAACTCGCCGATCTCTGGCATCAGACAGGTGATCAGCAGGCTGATCAGCAGCAGTCAACCGCAGCCGCAGAGGTCATCGAGCAGGCGAAAGCACAACGACGGCATGGATCACTCGCATCCGG
>JBDTAI010000516.1:0-3017 GCA_039924685.1 Ktedonobacterales bacterium | reverse complement strand
CGCCTCCGGGCTATGTCGGCTATGACCAGGCGGGCCAACTCACCGAGGCCGTGCGGCGCCGACCGTTCAGCATTGTGCTCTTCGATGAGGTGGAGAAGGCGCACCCCCAGGTCTTCGATCTCTTGTTGCAAGTGCTGGAGGACGGTCAACTGAGCGACGCCAAAGGCCGCGTGGTGGACTTCAAGAACACCATCGTGATCATGACCACCAACGTCGGCGCCGAGCGGTTGAGCAGGCAGGGCGGCGCCATGGGCTTCGCACGTGGCAAAGATGGCGACGAAAATACTGAGATGCGCGACTACGCCCATATGCGCGATGTGGTGATGACCGAGATGCAGCAGGCGTTCCGCCCAGAGTTCCTGAATCGCATCGACGACATCATCCTCTTCCACACACTGACGAAGCGCGAGGCGCGGGAGATTCTGGGGCTGATGCTGGCGCAGACTCAGGCGCGGCTCTCAGAGCAGTTGGTCAAGTTGCGTGTCACCGACGAAGCACAGGACTATCTGATCGAACGCGGCTTCAACTATGAGTATGGCGCGCGTTCACTGCGGCGTATCGTGCAAGCGCTGGTGGAGGATCGGCTTGCCGAGACGCTGCTGCTGAAACATATCCATACCGGCGATTTGGTTTTCATCGAGCGCAACCCAAACAACGACGGCAGCGACGACTCCGCGCTGACGCTCCGCCCGATGGCAGCGCTGCCCGCCCGCACAGATGGCAGCGTCGCCGACGAGAGCCAGACCGCCTAGCCCGCATTCGCCACGACGCAGATCACCGTAGTTCATCCACGAGCAACGCCGCGCGTTTCCCACATACGGAGACGGCGGCGTATTTCTGTTGCGGGTTGCGACTACGCCGCGACAAACCGCAGCCAGGCGGCGCCATCTTTTACGCCATCATCCGCGAGCGCAACAAGCAGCGCATCAGGCGCGCGGGTGAAAGTGACAGTGCGCGTCGTCAGTAGTGAGGCCGCAGCTTCCAGGCGGTCTACGGCCACCGTTACCAACGCCATTCCCTCGCCGCCTGTCGCCAGACGGTCACGGATGATACCCTCACCCGTCGGCTGCGCCAGCACGATCCGCTCATGCCCAGTGGCAAACGGTAGCGCCAGTGTCTCGGCATCGAGCGTGGCATCATGGGTGGGCGAGTCAGCAGTGGTCATGGCATAGGTTGCGGCGTACCGTTCGCGCAAGCGGCTGAGATTGTCGGTCGCTATCACCACATCGCGCAGGCTATGCGTGCCATTGGGATGTGGCGCCCATTCGTCGGCGCCTGCTAGTTCTTCGCGGTGGCGCTGGCCCGTGGTAGTGTGCTGGATCAGGAAAGGCAGCGGCTCGGCGGACGCCCACAGATCAGCGGTCTCCACCGTCGCCACGCGCCAGCCACGCTCGCGCCCATCCGGCCCCAGAAGGCGGCCCGCCTGCGGCCCAAGCGCATCCACTCCACGCGAGCGCATCGCGGCGACCTCAGCCGCGATCTCGTCGGACTGCGCGGCGAAGCCTACCCAGCCGCCGCCCTGCGTCAGCCGTCGGGCAAGATGCGGCGAGACACGCGACTCATCGGCGACTGCCAGCAGTTCGATATAGCCCACATCCAGCACGATGAGGCGATTGCGTGTCCCCAGGTGGGGATGTGTCCCACCGCCGGTCACAGTGAAGCCCAGCCGCGTGAACTGCTGCTCGAGATGGGCAAGTGTCGGCGTTGCGAGGATTACATGATCGATCTGCGTTGGCATATCGCGCTTCCTCACCATTGCGCCTGATGTAGCTCGTCACGCCCGCAAGCGCGCCTGTGGCGTCGGAATTATCCCGATCTCCGCTGCAATCGGCGCCTCCACCACATCCCACGCTTCGCCAGCTTCCGACGCCCACTGCTCACGTAGCGCCGCCTCATGCGCCTGTGGATCGCCCGCTTGATGCAGGAAGAATGCCGGATTGAGGCGTATCAACAGTCGATAGCCCAGATACGTGGCGCCAGGCGCCACCTGACAGAGCCACATTGCCGGACCAAGATAGAAAGGGACGGTGACACGTCGACGTGGATGGCGTAGCAGATTCGCCACTGCCCGCGCCACTGGTTGCGGCTGAATGCCAAAGTGTGCGAAGAAACCATCCTTCACCCCGGCAGTCGCCGCGAACTCAGTCTGCACCGAGCCGGGGTCCACCTCACAGACACGCACTCCCTGCGGCGCCAGTTCCAGCCGCAGCGCATCGGTCCAGCCAGAGAGCGCGAACTTGGTGGCGGAGTACATACCGAACGGTGGCATCGCCACACGCCCCAAAATCGAAGCGATGTTGACGATTACGCCGCGCTGCTTGCGCAGCTCTGGCAGCGCCAGGCGGGTCAGTTCAATCGGCGCCAGCACGTTGAGGTCGAAGAGCAACTGAATCTGCGCGGAGGTCAGCGCCTCGGTGGCGCCTGCGCGCCCGGTTCCCGCATTGTTCACCAGCGCATCGAGCCGCCCGAAACGGCGTAGCGTCAATTCGAGCATTCGCTGGCGGTCGTCTGCCTGGGTCATATCGGCCACAATGGCGAGCGCCTGTCCACCAGCCGCCACGATCTCGCCAACCAGCGCCGCAAGCCGCGTCCCGCGCCGATCCACCAATGCCAGCGCACAGCCGCGCCGCGCCAGTTCACGCGCCGTCGCCGCGCCAATGCCACCCGCCGCGCCCGTCAGCAGCACCACTCGACGTTCCTGTTGTTGCCTCATGCGCGTTTTCTCCTCGCATACCGCCAGTCCGCCGTTCCTGTGTATCGTACCCAACACACATGCTACGGCGCAAGAGGCTTGCGCGCATGTCGTCTATTTCACCTATCCCAACGCTTCACGCGATTGGCATACACTCATCCGGCACGGTATGGTTATAAATTGGGGTGTGTTGTGGGCTATGGTGTACGCGCCATGTGACAGAGGAGTACGGAGAGCGTATGGCGATTCCGGAGCGTATGCGGCGAATGGGCTGGCGGCGTTTATGGCGCTGGGGACTGGGCGCGTATGCCGTTGGCGCAAGTGG
>JBDTAI010000515.1:0-3703 GCA_039924685.1 Ktedonobacterales bacterium | reverse complement strand
GCCCATAGAAGCTCAGGAACGTCTCACGCCGATTGCGGCTCTTGATCATGCGGGCAATCTGCGACCAGGGCGCCCAGGTGAAACGATAGACATAGCGCGTCAGCCGTATCTGTCGCGTGACGCGCCGGGGCAGCACGATAGTCTCGAAGGCGTCCCACAAGATGATCAGGATCAACAGGATAGCCATCAACTGGACAAACACCATCATTGTGACGCCTCGTTCTCCACATCCTCAGCTATAAATGTCGTCTGCTCAGTCCCGCTTCACCTGTTGCGCCCAGACCACCAGCGCGTCGAGCACCACCCGCAGCCGCTCGCGGATCACCTGATCGGTGAGGTTGCCCTGCGCATCAAAGTGTTCCTCGCCGCGCATTACCATCAACTCCGGCTTGAGCAACGCATAGGTCTCGGTGAAAACGAAGATCTGGCGCAGCGTCAGTTGCGCCCGCACCGTGCCAAACTGCCCACCAACGCCCATCATCGCCGCAGGCTTGAAGCGCAGGGGATTTCCGGCGAGCGGACGTGAGGCCCAGTCAATCGCGTTCTTCAGCACGCCGGATAGTGAATAATTGTACTCCGCCACGGCGAAGAGCAGCGCGTCCGCTGTCCGCAGTTGCGCCTTGAAGTCGCGCACCGGCTGCGGCCCACCCTCCACATTCAGGTCTTCGTTATAGAGCGGCAGACGAGAGATGTCGGCGATCTCGACCGTCACCCCAGTGGGTGTCACTTCCTGCGCCGCCCGCAACAATCCGGTATTGTACGACGCTGTGCGCAAACTCCCTGAAATGCCGACGATGTGAAAAGGCCGCCTGGTAGTCTCGTTCATGACTGTATCCCCTTTGGTGTTTCTGGTTGGTGGTTGTTGTTCAAGCCGTTTGCTGCGCCCTATGCGATTCTCTCTATGTTATACCAACACACACGCGACTGCGCGACACAACAGAATGCCCCTCTCCTGTGCAGGGGAGGGGCTTGGGGTGAGGTCAGCGAGGGTTAGCTTACAGGTCGTCGGCCAGCGCCTCGTCGTCCTCAGAGATCGCCGCGTCAGCGGGCAGTGTCGCCACCGCCGCGCGAATCTGCTCCTCGATTGAGTCGGCAAGTTCCGGGTTCTGGCGCAGATACTCTTTGGCGTTCTCCCTGCCCTGACCCAGTCGGGTCTCGCCCATCGAGAAGAATGAGCCACTCTTCTTGACGATGCCCATCTCCAGGCCGATGTCAATCAGGCCGCCCTCGCGTGAGATGCCCTCATTGAACATGATGTCAAACTCAGCCGTGCGGAACGGCGCGGCTACCTTGTTCTTCACCACCTTCACACGGGCGCGGTTGCCCACCACCTCTGTGCCGATCTTGATGGACTCGATGCGGCGGATGTCGAGTCGCATCGAGGAGTAGAACTTGAGGGCGCGGCCACCCGGCGTCGTTTCGGGTGATCCGAACATCACGCCGACTTTTTCGCGTATCTGGTTGGTGAAGATCACGGCGGTCTTGGAGTTGTTGATGGCGCCAGTCAGCTTGCGCAGCGCCTGGCTCATCAAACGCGCTTGCAGGCCCACATGCGCGTCGCCCATCTCGCCTTCGATCTCGGCGCGTGGCACCAGCGCAGCCACCGAGTCCACTACGATCACATCAACCGCGCCGCTGCGCACCAGCATTTCGACGATCTCAAGCGCCTGCTCACCGGTATCGGGTTGCGAGATCAGCAGTTCGTCTTTGTTGACCCCCAGGCGCGAGGCGTAGTCGGGATCGAGCGCGTGTTCGGCGTCAATGATGGCGCAGACGCCGCCACGCTTCTGCGCGTTGGCGATCACATGCAGGCAGAGCGTCGTCTTGCCGGCGCTTTCGGAGCCATACAGTTCGGTGACGCGCCCACGCGGGATGCCACCGATGCCCAACGCCAGATCAAGCGCAATTGAGCCAGTGGGGATGGCATCCACATGCACATGCGCGCGGTGTTCGCCCAGACGCATGATTGCTCCCTTGCCAAAGCGGCGCTCAATTTGTGTCATCGTCAGGTCCAGGGATTTCTCACGCTCACCGGCGCTGGCGCCATAGGCAAGCGTGGTGGCGCTGGCCGAGTTACGATCTGCTGGCATGCCTCACTCCTCTTGTTCGCGGATAGTACTCCGCGTCGTTCGTGTGTTCCTGGCATGCGCGATCAAGAACGCGCGGGCGCATGCGCTATGTCAGGTCAGGTTCTGAATGCTGTAAGTGCTGGATACTGTGTAGGGAAAACGCAACAACAGGTGGCGCCTGTCGTGGTGAGCGCCTGTCGCCAACATGTCGCCAACGCGCCTGTGTTCAGGGGAATAGAACGCACGTACTAATTGTACATGGTTGGCGTGGGGGCGTCAACTCTCTATTCTGATTGGGCTATGTGTAGACGGAAGCGGGCCTCATCACTCTCACTGTCTCGTCAAAGTATCCCAATCCCAATAGTATCCCATGTAGTCATCCGTGGCAGCCAGGGCAAAAGCTGCAACAGTGGCCCGTATGGTCTATTGGATCTATTGGGTCTATCGCCGCCAGTGGCTGAAGCCGTGCCTCTGGGCCGTTGGCCACGAAGCCCGCCTGCGCGGGCTGGAGAAGCGTGTTTACTGCTCGGTCATCTCGCGGCGCATCTGCTCCAGGTCCACGGTGATTCCGAATGCGGCGCTGATCTGCTCGTCGTGTTCGCCTTCGTGGGCCACCAGCAGACGCAGAAGGCCGCCGACACTTGGTCCCGGCGCATCTTTTGCCGCTTGCGTCGCGGGCGTCGAAGGCGTTGGCTGCCCATCTGCCGCTGTAGCTGTCGTAGTGGTCGTAGCTGTCGTAGTGGTCGTAGCTGTCGTGCCGCTCTGATGCTGCTCCATGATGTTGCGCATCCCAGCGAGATCGCTGATGCGGCGGCGATACCAGTCGGGATCGCCGCGCCCGATGGCGCTGCTGATCAGACGGCCAGATGTGGCTTGCAGGCCGGAGAGCAGATCGGTGCGGCTCAATCCCTCATAGCGATGCGCCGCGCGCGCGTTGAAGGCATCTATATCGCGCATCGCCGCCACCAGTTTCTCTGGCAGGGCGCGCACCACGCTCATCTCGAAGACCGCCGTGGCCCACTCATCCCACGCCAGCAGATGCGCCAGCACATCATGGATGGTGCGTGTGTCATCATCGAGGATGCGGTTGCGCCAGCGGTCCTCCTTCACCTGTTCGGCCAGCGCCAGCGTCACCAGCCGCCGTTCACGCGCCCGCTGCATGATGTCGCGGGTGATCGCTTCTGCCGTCTGCGCGTGTCCATTGGTTGTGTTCTGGGCATGCTGTGGAGTCTTCTCGGTGGCCATCGTGCCCTCCTTGCTAGCGCGCTCTCAGCTTTGATGCTGTTTTACCCCTGTAATCGGGTACTCTATAGTTCACCATAGTTCACCATAGTTCGCCGCAAGGAGTACTCGTGGCCTTCACGCCACGAACCACCCCCTGCGATCTAGTACCCGATCACATTGTCAAATAGCCTATAGACCGGAGCGCAATACGGTGGGACTGAAGTCCCTTGCTGACTGGCCATCGCGGGCGCGGCGGCGCCGGCAAGGCTTGCTACAAGGCCCGCTACAATTCGCGGCGGCCCTCGAGTGCGCGGCTCAGGGTGCCTTCGTCGGCGTATTCCAGATCGCCGCCAATCGGCAGCCCACGCGCCAGGCGGGTGATGCGCAGATCCGGGCGCGTGATCAGCGGC
>JBDTAI010000514.1:0-11927 GCA_039924685.1 Ktedonobacterales bacterium | reverse complement strand
AGCGCCATCATGCCCTCTACGCTTCATTGTACGCGCCACAAGCACGCCCGGTTACGCCTCATCTGTCGCAACATTGTCGCAGACCACCTTAGCCAAGCCGCTTTCTATGTCTTTCGCTTTCTATGTCTCGAATGCGCTCAAGGCTTCTTCTTGGGGAAGATGATTTGACGGATATTTGGCTACTGGTTCGCGCGACAGCACTAGCGCATCAGGCCCGCCATGCCGTAACCCTGCAATAACGTCCTTGTTTCGCCTTGCGGTCTCTCGCTGTAATCCGAATTCAGGATTGCTGATTGGGCGCCTGAATGCACTGCAATTCTGCATGGCATGCAAGATGGCATGCAAGAAACTGGGTAGTACAACCTACATGATCCCCTTAAGGCTCGCTTCTCTGCACCAATTCCAGCAGCACGCCGCTGGCGCCTTTGGGATGGAGGAAGATACCGCGTCCCTCGGCGGTGGGGCGTGGCGCGTCGTCGAGGACAGCAGCTCCGGTGGCGCGTAGCTCGGCCAGCGCGCGATCTATGTCGGGAACTTCGAGACAGATATGATGTAGCCCTTCGCCACGCTTCTCCAGGGAACGCGCTACGCCGGTCGCCGGATCAGTCGGTTCCAGCAGTTCAATCTCGCTGCCACCCGGCCCGCCCATCGGCAGGAAAGCGATCTTGACGCCCTCACGCGGGAAGTCAATCACCTTCGACGGTTCAATACCCAGCGTGTCGCGGTAGAAGTGTAGCGCAGCCGCCAGATCGCGCACGACAATGGCGACGTGATCGATCCGTTTGACGCCCTCGGTGAGCATGGTATGCCGTATCCTCTCCTCGCAGAAATCCCACAGCGTTCCGCATCCTGTTCCGCATCCTATGGTACGTCCGCCGCATGCCAGGCGTCAAGCCACTTAGAGCATCACAGAGCGTCACAGAGCATCACACTTCGGCGACCAGGCTGTGGAGTAGGAGCGCCTGGGCGACATTTGCCGATGCGCCCCAGTGTGCCGTCGCCTGCCGCACGGCCTCTTCGCTGACCAACGGTGTTCCCGGCTGATCGAGGTAGGCGCGACCAACCACTTTGCGCACCGCCAGATCGCCCGCCACTACGCAGGGACGCCCCAGCGTGCGCGCCAGCAGCCACTCTGCCGTCCAGCGCCCGATGCCTCGCAACGCCGTGAGGCGGGCGATCACCGCGTCGTCAGGCAGCGCGGCCAGTGTCTCCAGCGAGAGCGCACCACTGGCGATGGCCTGCGCGGCGGCGACGATATACTCCGCCTTGCGAGTGGTGAATTGCAGCGCCCGCAACTCGGCGGGAGGCGCCTGCGCCAGCCGTTGTGGATTCAGGCTGTAGACGACGTGCGGACCAATAGTGTGTTGCTCGCCGAATGCCTCGGCCAATCGTCGGCGAGTGGTGGCCGCCCAGCGCAGATTCACCTGCTGGGCGCTGATGCTGCGCACGAGTGCGGTGAAGAGGTCGAACTGACGTATTGGGCGCAGGCCAGGGAAGCGCCTATCGAGGTCCGCGATGAGTGGATCATGCGCCAACAGGTAGGCATACTCCGCAGCGGGCGGCTGCACAAAGGCTGCGCGCACGGTCGCCGCGATGACCTCCTGATGCGCAGGATCGGCTATCGAGACGCGCATCGCGGGCCGCTGTACACTTCCCGCCGGCTCGCACACATACGCGACAGTCACATGCGCTACCCGTTGCGTGCGAACAAAATGCGCGCCATCCCAGCGATCCAGCAGATCGTCCCCATTGCGACGGAAGAACTCCAGCGATGCGGGCATATCCAGCGGGCCAGTCAACTCGACATCAAACGTGGTCAGCGCAACAGGGGCCACCTGTGTGACTGCGACAATCGCTGAAGAATCGCTCTGCTTAGTGGTCATACGTTCTGCCATCCACTCTCACCTATCACCAACTCTGAAGACACTTCGCCTATTGCAGCATCAACATAGAACACGCTATGCCCACCGATGGTTGCAGGCTGTTCTTTCGTAGCCTGCGCTGGCAAACCTCACACGCTCGTAGGACTTCAGGCGCGGCCCGTGTGCGGCTCAAGCCGCGCCATGATGTCTGCCATCCGCGTCCACCATCCATGTCCACGTCCGCCATTGGCTGTATGCGAACCGGTGCGCTGAAGCGCGCCACGCGCCCCTACAAGATTGTAGTGACTGTTATTCCACCCGAACTCGCAGCCGTTTCAGCAGCGCAGCGCAGCGTTCGGCGGGATAGCGGATGGGGTAGCGTTGGCGGGGGCCGTGCGAGTCGGAGCCTGCGCTCACCAGCAGATCGCGTTCGGCGGCGAGGGCGGCATAAGCTGCAATCTGTTTCGGCGTGTAGGTGGGATAGTAGACTTCAAGGCCGTCGAGCGGGATGTCTGCCAGCAGTTCACGCAACAGCGGCGGATCGTAGCGCTGAATCTCGCCCTCGCCGCGTCCGGGGTGAGCCATGATCGTGACGGCGCCGCTGGCATGCGCCGCCGCGACCGCTTCGGCGATGGGCGCCTTGATCGAGATATAGCCTGCGTCAGTGATGACAGCCAGCGCATCAGCAGGTGTTGGCGCATAGCCGGACTCGTGGATCAGCCGGGCGTTGTCTATCGGGCGCGCGACCTGACCACCCTGCGCCCGCAAGATGTCATCCTGCCGTGGGAAGGTATAGCCACGTCGCAGCAGTTCTTCATGGACGGCGCGGGTGTTGGCGAGTTGCGCATCCTCGGTGGAGCGCGCAAGGTCAGCCAGCGCCTCACTCGTGAAGCCTACGCCGACGGGCGCATAGCATAGCACATGCGCGTTCATGCCATGCCAAACCGTCGTCATCTCTGTCCCCGGCACAACGACAATCCCATGCGAGATACCCAGCGCCTGCGTCCCCGCCAGATGGCGCACCTGATCGTGATCGGTGACGGCTACCACGCGAAACCCCTCGCGCGCCAGTTGCGCGAAGAGCGCGGTGGGCTGCCAGTGGCCGTCGCTATACGTCGTGTGCATATGCAGATCTATCGCATCCGTGCCGCGAATAGTGGTCATCTGCGTTGCTGGCTCGGCTTGCCCCATGATGGTCCGTTCACCCCCCATTACATTCACGTCGCCGAGGAAAATGCCTCTGGGTACACCTGACAATCAAGCTAATCTCAATTCAAAGCCCAAACACCGTCCGGTGACATCTTTACATGTGGCAAGATGGGCATGCGACCGTTGTTCGAGACACGGCGCCATCACACGATGATGACGCAAACATAGTTACTCGATGGATTGCTTGATGGATTGTTTGAAGCGGTCCCACGCGGCGCGCACCTGCTGGCGCAGATCCTCGCGTGACATGCCATTGTCAATTACCTCGGTAGCAAGCGCCAACTTCGCGGCGAGCGGTGGTTGCGCAGCAATCCGCGCGCGCGCTTCTGCCTCGCTGAGATTGCTGCGTTCCATCAGCCGTTGCAGTTGCATCTCTGGCGGGCAGGTGACGACCCAGATGGCATGACAAAACGGCGCATAGCCCGACTCTACCAGCTTGATTGCATCCAGTATACCGGTGCCATCGGCGGGAATCTCACGCATCCGGTTGATCAACTCATCGCGCACGCTGGGATGAACGATCTCTTCGAGTTGGCGCAGTCTGGCGCGGTCGCCAAAGACGATCTGGCCCAGCACACGACGATCCACGCCGCCATCCGCATCGAGCACTACGGAGCCGAAGGTCTGCGCCAGCTTCGTTGCGAGCGGCTTGCCAGGCAAATACAACTCGTGGACGATCATATCAGCGTCGCAGTAGGTGTCGGCGCCAAGCTCCATCAGCAGCAAGCCCACCGTCGTCTTGCCGCTGGCTATATTGCCCGTCAGCCCCAGCACATACGCCATAACGCCATGCCTCCTGTTGAGTAGCCAGCGGGTAAACCCGCGCCTGTGCGGTCTGCACACCCAGCGCGGCTCTCTCTCGCTATCGCTTATGTAGGCGCGTCCAGTTGACGCCCGCCAGCTAGCTTGCCAGTTCTTCCCACTCGCCATAGAGGGCCGCAAGCTGCGCCTGCGCATCCTCATACTCGGCGCCAAGCTTGGTGATGCGGTCTACATCCGCTGCATTGCTGGCGTCGGCAAGGTCGTCTTCGAGCCGCTTCAGCTGCGCTTCCAGCGCCGCGATCTCGTCTTCGATCTGCTCCACCGAGCGCGCTTTGGGCTGGCCAGCATGGTCTCTGGCGCCTTTGGCGCCTGGGGTGGTCTGGCTCGCCGAGCGGGTACGGGCAAGCGCAGCGGCGCGCAACTCCTGCGCCTGGCGGGTGGCATCGGCCTGAGCGCGACGGGTGCGATAGGTCGTATAGTTGCCCGCGTGGCTCGTCACCAGGCCGTCGTCGAGCGTCCAGACGCTTGTGGCAAGCGCATCAACAAAGTACCTGTCGTGCGAGACAAAGAGCAGCGTGCCGTCATACGACGCAAGGATCGTCTCCAGCGCCTCGCGCGCAGGCAGATCAAGATGGTTGGTTGGCTCATCCAGCACCAGAAAGTTTGCGCCCTGCATCGTCAGCTTCGCCAGCGCCACGCGGCTGCGCTCGCCCCCGCTCAGTTCCCCCACCAGCTTGAACACATCATCACCTGTGAAGAGGAAGCGGCCCAGATAGCTGCGGGCGCCCTCCTCGCTGAGTGTGTGCGCGGCGTGGCGTATCTCGTCGAGCACGGTGGCGCGCAGATTGAGGTTTTCGTGGGTCTGGGCATAGTAACCGACCTGCACGTTATGCCCCAGGATCAATCGCCCGCTAAGTGGCTGCATCTGCCCCACAATCGCGCGTAGCAGCGTCGTCTTGCCCGCGCCATTGGCGCCGATCAGGCCGATGCGCTCGCCACGCGGAACCAGCAGATCAGCCACGCGCACCTGCAAGCCACTCTCGGCGCCGCGCAGGGGATCAGGCGGGTAGCCGATCACCAGCTGCTCGGTGGTGAGAATCGTCTGGCCCGACTCGATCTGGGCGCCCAGGCGAAACTTCAGCTTGTCCTCAGTGGGTGGGCGTTCGATACGCTCAAGCCGGTCGAGTTGCTTCTGGCGGCCACGCGCCTCTTTGCTGCGCTGGCCCGCCTTGTAGCGCCGCACAAACTCCTCGGTGTGCGCGATATGCTCTTGCTGCGCCTCGTACTCTTTGGCCCAGCGTTCCAGCCGCTCACTGCGCAGCTGGGTATAGCGCGAGTAATTGCCGGGATAGAGTTCGGCGCGCTGGTGGTTGATCTCGATGGTGCGTGTGGTCACGCGGTCGAGGAAGTACCTATCGTGCGAGACGACGATCACCGCGCCGCGCCAGCCATTGAGATAGGTCTCCAGCCATTCGAGCGCCGCCAGATCGAGGTGATTGGTAGGTTCATCAAGCAGCAACAGATCGGGGTCTTGCAGCAGCAGCCTGCCCAGCGCAGCGCGGGTCTGCTGGCCGCCGCTCAGGCGCGTTGCGGGGGCGTCCTGTTGCTCGCGGGTGAAGCCCAGGCCATCGAGCACCTGACGCGCGCGCTGATCGAGCGTATAGCCGCCGGCATGCTCGAAGCGGGCTTGCAGGTCGGCGTAGCGTTCGAGCAAAACAGTGTAGGCCTCAGCGTCGGCCAGCGTCGCGGGATCGCCCATGCGCGCAGCGAGATCGACCAGTTCACGCTCCCAGCCATGTACAGTCTCGAAGACGGCCAGCAGTTCTTCATAGAGCGTGCGATGCGGGGTGAAGTCAGCGATCTGTGGCAGATAGCCGACGGTGGTTCCCTGCGCCCAGGCGATCTCGCCGCCCTCGGCTTCCAGGCGGCTGGCGAGTACGTTGAGCAACGTAGATTTGCCCGCGCCATTCGGGCCAACCAGCCCAATGCGGTCGCGGGCATCTACGCGAAACGAGACGCCGCTGAAGATCAGTTCGGCGCCATATGATTTGGCGAGATCGGTACAAACTACAAGTGACATACACCATCAGTGTACGCGAATGATCGGCGGTGGCGCAAGTGGGCTATGCTCTTGAGATATACTCTCGGACGGGCCGCTGATCTGGTAAGGTATCCCCCATGCGCTACACTACGTAGGAACAGTCACAAACGCCTTGAGGACAAGGAGACTACTGATGAATACAGACGCCGTAGCAACCTTTCGGGCGTCGCGTTCCCTCGATGAACTGGCGCATGAGCAACATATCTCTCCCGTCACCGGCGTCCATGCGCTGGTACTACCCGCCTGGCAGGATGAATCTATTGATGATGTCCTTCTCTTCATCAAAGGGCAACGTGAAGCGGCGCAATCATGAAGCAAGGTGAGGCTGATGCGCCGTTCGTCACGCTTGGGCGGATCGGCTTCGTCGGCGCAGGAGCGGTCGGTGGATCGCTGGCGGTGGCGCTGGCGGTGGTTGGCGCGCAGGTGGTGGCCGTCACGGCGCAGCATACGGCCAACGCGGCGGCGGTGACGACGCGCATCCCCGGCTGCATGGTGGCCTCAGATGTGGCGGGCGTGCTGGCGCAGAGCGATTGCGTCATACTTGCCACGCCGGACGATGCGATTACCAAGGTTGCGGCTGTGGCGCCCTGGCGCGCAGGGCAGCTAGCGATTCATTTGAGTGGAGCGCATGGCGCGGAGCTGCTGGCGGCGGCAGAGGCAAAGGGGGCGCACACGGCAGCGCTGCATCCCTTGATGACCTTCCCACAGGCATTGCGTGAGGCGCCCGCAGATGACATCCTGGCGCGCTTGCAGGGCGCAACCTGGGCGCTCGAAGCAACTGATGAAACGCTGGCAGCGGCGTTGCGGGCATTGGTAGTGACGCTGGGCGGGCGGACGATCACGCTGCGGGTGGAGGATCGTGTCCCCTATCACCTGTCCGCCGTGCTGGCCTCGAACTATGTGACAGCGCTACTGGGCGCGGCGGTCTCGCTCTGGCAGGATGCGCTTGGGGTGGATGGCGAGATGGCGCGTGAAGCGTTGCTGCCGCTGCTGCGCGCCAGTGTCACTAATCTGGAGACGGTGGGCTTGCCAGCCGCACTGACCGGGCCGATTGCGCGTGGCGACCTCAGCGTGGTGCGCGCGCATCTCGCCTGGCTCGACGCCCACGCCGCCGAGTTGACCAATGGCCCAGCGCTGCGGGCGGCATATGTGGCGCTCGCGCGACTGGCGATTCCGCTGGCGCAGTCCAAAGGCACGCTCTCCACCGAGGCGGCGCGTGCGCTCGAAGATCTGCTCTGATGTGCTGAATATTCCCTATCCTCCTGCATGGTGAATCGCACAGATCACACGCCCTGCATCACACGCATCCTGCGCCGCAATTGTGGCGCCCATTGTGCATAGCAGCAGTAGTCAGTAGCTCTTGTATTGCGCGCCGGCAGGTTGCCACAAGGACTCCTGGCGGGCGATGGGTTGGCGATGAGGGTGGAGGTGATGACGGTGCTGCTGGCGCGACAGGGTGAGGCGAATAGCATGCTGGTGCGGCAACGGGTAGCGCAACGTGAACGACATGGGCGCGTCCCTGTCGAGCGGCGCGCGACGACCGTCACACGCGCCACCCAACCGGCGGATGATTACGCCGGGCTGCCTTCTCTGCCCATGGCAACCTCTGCGACATCGGCAACATCGGCGACGATTGGCGCCTCCACAACGACTGCGCGCACATACCGTCCGGCCCCACGCCAGCGAGGCGCGGATAAGCCTGCCACGGCACGGCCTGGTTCTATGCAGGGTGATACGTCGGCGCTAGCCACACGGGCGCTTGAATCGCCCTTCGCCGCGCGCTTTGCCCAGCAGTTTGCCCAGATGCAATTGCAGCGGCTGCGGCAGATGGATTATCCCTTGCTGCTAGCGGTGGTGGGGCTGCTCACGCTCGGCCTGCTGATGGTGTATAGCGCCAGCGAGTTTGCCAGCCCCGGCGATCCGGGCTACTGGTTTCAGCGCCAGGCGTTGTGGGCGACCTTGGGCCTGATCGCGCTCTGCATCACTGCGCGGGTAGACTATCACCAGTGGCGGCGTTTCGCTCTGCCTGGCGTGGGCATCTGCCTGGCGCTGCTGCTGGCGGTACTCTTCTTTGGGCGCACAGCATATGGCGCGCAACGCTGGCTGTATATCGGAGTCTCAATCCAGCCGAGCGAACTGGCCAAACTGGCGCTGGCGCTCTATCTGGCGCACTGGCTCACGCGCAAAGGCGACGACGTGCGCTCGTGGCTGTATGGCCTGCTGCCCTTCGCGGCGCTCACTGGCCTCTCGCTGGCGCTGGTGCTGGCGCAGAATGATATGGGAACCTCGCTGGTGATCGCCGTGATGGCCTTTACCGTCTTTTACATGGCGGGCGCGCGACTGGCCCACCTGCTGGCGATGCTGGCGCTGGGCGGCGGCGTATATGCTATCGTCGCCTTCGGCACGAGCTTCCGGCGGGCGCGGCTTGACGCCTTTCTGCATCCGTTGCCGCCGGGCTGTTCCGCCGCCAACTCCTATCAGGTCTGCCAGGGGTTGATCTCGCTGGGATCAGGCGGACTCTTTGGTCGTGGCCTGGGCGAGAGCGTGCAAAAGGCGGGCTACCTGCCCAATCCCTTCACCGACTCGATTTTTGCCATCGTCGGCGAGGAGTTGGGGCTGGTCGGCTGCGTCGCGTTGCTGGCGCTCTTCGCCACGCTCGCATGGCGTGGCTATCGCGCGGGTCGCATGGCCCCTGACGCATTCGGCGCATCGCTGGCGTGTGGCATCACCACCTGGCTGGTGGCGCAGGCGCTGATCAACATTGGCAGCGTGGTCGACGCCATCCCCTTCACCGGTGTGCCGCTGCCGTTCGTCAGCTTTGGCGGCTCCTCACTGATCACCACGCTGGCGGCTGTCGGCGTGCTGTTCAACATCTCACGGCAGCGGGAAAGCAAGCAGTAACAGCACTGACTGTTGCACAGCACAGCACAGTAACCCTAACGACGTATCACGGTATGCGGCAGGCCCTATCAAGAGGCTGACATCCTGACAATTCTCAGCTTGCCAGAACCGCCGGAGCGTTCGGGCGGCTCGGCTGGCACTATCTGTGGCAGCGTGAAGGAGAAGGTGGACCCTTCGCCGGGTACGCCGCTGCTCTCCACCCAGATGCGCCCACCCATCGCCTCGGCGAGTGAGCGCGAGACGAAGAGGCCAATGCCTGTCCCGCGCACAGGTCCGGCGATGTCGCGCTCCAGCCGCACGAACCGGTTGAAGAGCTTGGGGATGTCACCGGTGGGAACGCCCAACCCAAAGTCGCGCACGCTGATGCGCACCTGCGCGTCACCCCGCGCCTCACGGTCTTCGCCGGGGAGCAGGCGGGCGAACGCGCCACGCGGCGCGGCTGGCAACGATTGCGCCGTGATCTGAATCGGTGAGCCATCGTCGGAGTATTTCATGGCGTTGGAGATCAGGTTGAGCAGAATCTGACGCATGCGCCCCTCATCGGCCATCACCACCAATTCCTCAGGCGCCACCACTGTGATGTCGCGCAGCTTGGCGGGGTTGATCTCCAGCGCAGGCTCGCCAATCTCACGCGGATCGAACGAATCGAGCGCCGCAAGCAGCATCTGTCGCACCACGATGGGACGCAGCCTGATTTTGGGGTTGGCGGCATCCAGCACGCCGGTATCCAGCACATTGCCCAGCAGACGAATCACCGCGTCGCCAGAGCGCAGTGCGCGATTGATTAGCAGGTCGCGCTGGGCATTGTCGGCTTTGTCGCCCAGCAGACGGATCAACTCGATGTTGCCATAGAGCGCCATGATGGGCGTGCGCAGTTCGTGGTTGGCGTCAATGATGAACTGGTCTTTGAGCGAGGCGAGATCGCGTTCGGTGGCGGCGGCACGCGTGGCAGCGACCACACCGGCGTTGGCGCTCTGCGAGGCCACCATCGTAATCACGGCGATCACAAGCTCGAAGGCGGCCAGCATCGCCGCGATGCTCAACCGCTGTGTGGCGCCGAATGGCGAGGTGATGTGGGCGAGGGATGGCAGCGCCAGCAGTGTGATGAGCGTCAGCGCCAGCAGCAGCAGCGTAAACGGCCAGACGGCCCATTGTGGCAGCACCAACCCATTCAGAAAAATCAGGATTACGGCGGAGGCATAGATCACCACCACCACGACATCCACTCCAGCGGGATTATGCCAGCCGAAGTTGAAGAGGAGCGCGAGCGCCACGCCCAGGAAGACGATGGCGGCGGCGTCGGTGTGGCGCCGGTGGTTGAGATAGAGGCTGACCAGCGCGGCGCCCATGCTCCCCAGCACACTGCCGATGAAGATCGGAACCTGAAGCGCGAGGAACGCCGCCGGAATGACGATCAGCGTCTCGGCAATCAGCAGACTGACCAGAATCAGGCGCAGCAGCGTCGCCCGTCGCAGCGCCTCGCGCTCAGCGTTGGAGAGTCGCAGCACAGCAGCGGGATCAGGGAGGAACGGCTCGATGAAGATCGGGCTCACGACGCGACGAAACAGCCAGGAGTGGCCACTTCGCGGCGGTTGTGGCGGTTGCAGAGATGCGCCATTCGGCAAGACGCTGGAATCGCTCATAGATCCTCGCCCCTCGCCCCTTGTCAACCCTGGATTCGCGCGTCTTTCGAGCAGCTATCGAACGTCTAGGGTGGGCCAAAGGTCGTATTCTGGATCGTCTGGCGGAAGCGACTCAAGAGTTGCACATGAATCTCGAAGAGTTGCCCCTCGACCGGCTTGACGAGATAATCGTCCGCGCCTGCCTGGAATGCGGCGATTTTGTCGCGGATAGCTGCGCGCCGCGTGACAACCATCAGCAGCACGTTACGCGTGGCCGGTGTGGAGTGGATTGTCGTAATAAACTCCAACCCGCTCGCATCCGGCAGATCAAGCTCCGCCACGATCAGATCAGGCATGCGTTGGCGCATCGCGGCCAATGCATGCTGGGCGCCAGGCGCCACCGCCACCATACAGCGACCGCTGATCGCCTTCGCCAGCTGATTCGCGTTCTCGGTGTCGGGATCCACGATCAACACCGCCAGGGCGGGGCGAGCAAATTGATTGGCGCGCGGCGCGAACCGCGATGCGAAGTCGTTACCACCTGCGCTCAAGCGATGCCTCCCTCCGGGGCCGACCCTCCGGAAAGCCACGTATTTCGTTCACGCCGATCACTGGGGGAGAGCCGCATGACGCTGGTGACGGCGTCGAGCAGGTCCACCATTTTGACCGGCTTGAGGATATAAGTATCAGCGCCCGCCAGCATACCCGCCATTTCATAGTGGTCCTGCGCGAGCGCGCTCAACACAATGATCGGAATATCCGCCGTCTGCGGGTCGCCCCGCATGGCGTGCAGAAACTGAAAGCCGTTCAGGCCCGGCATCCGAATATCCACCACCACACAATCGGGCGCCATCTCGAAGTAGCGTTCCAGCCCGCTCGCCCCGTCGGTTGCAGCGATCACCTCGTAGCCACCTACCAGTCGCAGACTATCCGTGATCAGCGCGATCAAAGTAGGATCATCATCAATAACGAGGATACGATGCGCGCTTCTCGTCGTATAGGAGTTATCGCTATGCTGTTCCATGTGTCGCTCCATTCGCCGCTTGCCACATCCGCGCCGCGTTCGTTCTATGTGCCAGCCAGCGCAGGGGTCAGGGGTAGCGAGACAGGAGTATCATCAGGCGCCGTTTGTACTGATCACTCTAACATACCTGCTCGCAACAGGCAACAACGAACTGGCGCTTATCGTCAGGGAACCATGCACACCGCTGTTTGGGGTGTGGACAAAATGACGTGGACAGCGGCTACACCCGCACCTCTGTGCCGGTGGCCATGCGAGCTGCGCCTGCGGGGCTGGAGATCATGCGCGGCAGGTGAGTGTTCTCAGGAGCCACATCCTTTGGGCAGGGTCTTTGCATGCTACCTCATCTCTGGTACACTGGGTGGCATGAAGAAAACAGTGGAGCGCGCTCCGGCGCCAGAGGGGTCATTACGGGCGGCGCTGGCGACGTTGCCGGACGTGCGACGCGG
>JBDTAI010000513.1:0-2682 GCA_039924685.1 Ktedonobacterales bacterium | reverse complement strand
GGTGCTGGCCGCGCTGGGAATGTATGGCGTGGTCTCTTACCTGGTGGGGCAACGGACGCGGGAGATCGGTATCCGGATGGCACTGGGCGCCGATCGCAGCGAGATTCTGCGCTGGATACTGGGGCAGGGTGGCAGGCTGGCGGCGCTGGGAGCGGGCGTAGGGCTGGTGGCGGCGCCCCTGGCGGCTGTTCGCCGTGAGCAGGTGGTCGCTACGCTGGCTGCTGATCGGGCTGGGCGCCACGCTCGCTCTCATGAACACCTGTTTCTATCTGGCGATTGCGCGACTGCCGTTGAGTACAGTTGGCGCTATCGAATTTCTTGGGCCGATTGCGCTGGCGACTGCTGGCGTTCGTAGCGGGCGCAACTTCCTGGCGCTGGCGTTTGCGGCGGCGGGTGGCTTCCTGCTGACCGACATACGCATCGCCGGGCAGCCGCTTGGCTTCGTTTTTGCCTTTGCCAACTGCGCGCTGTTCATGATCTATATCATACTGGGCCACAGGATTGCGCGTGACGGGGGCGGCGCAGGCATCGAACGGCTGGGCGCTGCGATGCTGGTGGCGGCGCTGGTGATCACGCCGATTGGCTTCTCTGCGGTGATTCCTGCGTTGACACAGCCGATCCTGCTGCTGGCTGGGATCGGTGTGGGCGTCTGCTCCTCAGTGATCCCCTATGTTACCGATCAACTGGCGATGGCGCGACTGCCCCAGGCGACCTTTGCCCTGTTGCTCTCGCTGCTGCCAGCCTTCGCCACAGTGATCGGCGCCATCGTGCTACGCCAGTTTCCCGCACCCATCGAACTTGGCGGCATCGCGCTGGTAATCTGCGGTGTCGCACTGCACAAATAAGGGTAAGATCAGCCGAAGTCCTTACCGGTCAGTCGTTGAGAATCTTCACGTCGAGTTGGCTCAGGCGCGCTGGGTCGGCAATCAGGTCAATGGCGACGATCTTACCGTTGGTGATGGTGAAACTGAAGATAACCCGTGGCTTCCCGCCCGGCGCCCACACGGCGCCCACAGCGCCATCCACCAACGCCGGTTGTGCGACCCGCGCGCGCCCAAAGAACTGCGCCGCCACGTCCGATGCGCCGCGAACCTCTGCCAGTGCGCCCGTAGCAACCGCCGTGGCGTCGGATCGGTACACCACGTCGGGGTCGAGCAATGTCAGCAGCGTAGCGAAGTTACCGGCGCGTGAGGCGGCAAGGAAGGCGTCAATCATCGCCCGCTTGCGGGAAAGATCGGTGGTGAGCAGTGGCTCATCTTCCCGCTCCTGTCCGTGACCCTGTACACGACGACGGGCGCGACTGGCGAGTTGACGCGCCGCAGTTGGGGTGCGTCCCACGATGGGAGCAATCTCGTCGAATGACACATCGAAGAGGTCGTGCAGCACGAAGGCGAGGCGTTCGGCGGGATTCAGCGTATCGAGCACCACCAGCAGCGCCAGACCTACCGAGTCGGCCAGGATCGCCTCTTGCTCAGGGTCAATTACATCCTCACGGCTCAACATCGGCTCGGATACACTCGCGTCCAGCGATTCTTCGCGGCGCGACGCGCGCGAGCGCAGCATATCGAGGCAGACCCGCGCTACAATCGTCGTCAGCCATCCGCCGAGATTCTCGACACTGCTGGTATCGGCGCGGTTGAGGCGTAACCAGGACTCCTGCACGGCGTCGTCGGCCTCACTCACAGAGCCGAGCATGCGATAGGCCACCGCTTGCAGATGGGTCCGCTGCTCCTCGAATTGCGCCACCAGCCAGTCGCGTTCATTCGCTTGTTCACCCATCGGTCACGCTCCTTTTGCCTCTTCAAATTTCGTGTTTGTCCATCGGTCACATTCTTTCGTTGTGTTCCGTCATAGGTGTGACGGGCGAAACCTACCCGGTGTGACCGGCAGACCGGTTCCATGGAACACCGGTGGGCGACTTGTCAAGAACGCAACCGGCATAGTCTGCATTCCGGTTCAGCAACATCACCCAAAGATTCCAGAGGAGCGCAACATGAGCACGTATTCCGTAGGTCCTTACATCAACTTTCAGGGCCATGCGCGCGAGGCGATGGAGTATTATCAGTCTGTGCTGGGCGGCGCGCTCGACCTGCACACCGTCAACGAGCAGGGTGTCGCCAGCCCTGCCCGTCCTGGGGATAACATCGCGCAGGCGCGACTCGTAGCCGATGGCGTGCTGCTCGTCGCCACGGACGGCCATCCCAAGTATCCCCCCACCGTTGGCGAGCATATGGCGATTGCCCTGAGCGGCACGGATAGCGACCGGATCACTGACATATTCAACACGCTGGCCGAAGGCGGCAAACTCAAAGGGAAGCTGACTGAGCAGCCCTGGGGCGGCAAGACAGGCTACCTCACCGACAAGTTCGGCGTCAACTGGGTGGTCAGCATCGAACAGGCGTAGCACAGGAGCAATAGTTCGCCGTAGCACAGGGCTTCAGTGTAGAACCACCCTATGCTACGGCAAGCCTATCCCGCTGGAAATTTCACGGACGGAGCGTCATGCCAGAAAACATGCCGGACAATGACTATGTACTGCGCCCCATCGCTGCGCTGCAATCGCCGCTCAAACAGCGTGACGAAGCGCCCAGGCAAGGCAACGAAGGCGCGCCCGACGCCTGGCTCGATGTGGATGCGGCGTTCGCCGATGCGCTCGATGGTCTGGCAGTGGGCGACGAGGTC
>JBDTAI010000512.1:0-12472 GCA_039924685.1 Ktedonobacterales bacterium | reverse complement strand
GGTTTCACCTGGGAGTATCGCCTGCGCACCCGCCGCTTCAATGCAAGGCGCTATCGCCTGGTGTGATTGAAACGCTGTGATTGAAACGCCAGTCTGTTAGAGCAACTTGCGAAAAGCGGAGACAGGCATGAGATATGCGTGGGAAGGACGTATGCGAGCCTATTCGACCGACCTGAAAGAACGTGTGGTGCGCGCGGTGGCCGACGGTCAGCCCATGCGAGAAGCCGCGCGTCGTTTTGGCGTAGCCGTGACCACCGTCAAACGCGCGGTGGTGCAACTGCGCGAGACGGGCTCGCTGGAACGCCGGCCGATCCCTGGCCGCCCCCGCGCGATCCGGGGCGAGCAGGATGCGCTGCTGCGTGCCCGGTTGGAAGCGGCGCCTGAGGCGACGGTGTTGGAGCACTGCGCCTGGTGGGCGGAGCAGTCGGGACAGGAGCTCAGTGAGACGACCATGAGACGACCATGTGGCGCGCCATTCGCCGACTCGGCTGGACGCATAAAAAAAGACGGTGGTCGCCAGCGAGCGCAATGAAGTGGAACGGGCCGCCTGGCGCGCGGCGGCGGCCACCCATGACCCGCAGCAGTTCGTTTTCGTCGATGAAAGCAGTACCCACACGTCACTGATCCGTCTCTACGGCTGGGCGCCCCATAACCAACGGGCGTCGGGGGCAGCGCCGCGCAACCATGGCAAGAACACGACGTTGGTGGCCACGCTCACGCCCGACGGGCTACAGGAACCCTGGTTGCTCGTCGAAGGGGCGATGAACGCCGACACCTTTGCGTGGTATATCCGCGAGCAGCTGGCCCCCCACCTGCAACCGGGGCAGATTGTGGTCATGGACAACCTGAGCGCCCATAAAGCCGCTCGCATCCGCGAGGCGCTCGTGGCGCGTGGCTGCGATGTGCTCTTCCTGCCACCCTACTCCCCAGACTTCACCCCCATCGAGCAGGCGTTCTCCAAGCTCAAGGCGATCCTGCGCGGCCTGGGCGCTCGCACCCAGGAAACGCTCCAAGAGGCGGTGCGCCTGGCTGTCGCAGCCATTACCTCCGCCGATGCTGCTGCTTGGTATGCTCATGCCGGATACCCCTTACCTGCTCAACCTATCTGAAAGTTGCTCTAAACGGCTGGAACCAGCGACTGAACAGCAGGCTATCAGCAGTGCGATGGCCCACCAGAAGGCCAGTGCAAGGTCGGGGACAAAGTACGCGCTATCCACCATGCCATGAACGACGCCCGCCACCACGGAGCCACAGACGCCGAGCGCCAGCGGTCGCGCCCAGGCTGGTCCGTGCCGCCAGAGCGAGACGCTACGCCGCAGCAGCGTCACGAAGACGACCACATACCCCACCAGCCCCAGCAGTCCGGCGCTCAACCACAGGTCCAGCAGCAAGTTGTGGGGATGCGCGAGATTCGGCTCCCGTCCCGCCACTGTCGCATGGCCGTTGAGCGTGGTGATCCAGTAGGGGTGGCTCGTGTAGAGATTGCTGTAGTAGTACAGGAACTGGTCAGGCCCGAGGCCCAGCAGTGGATGATCACGGACCATATGCCATGCCGCCAGCCAGAGCAGCAGCCGCTCTTCGCCCGATTCGTTGTGGCCATAGAGCAGCGCATTGGTCAGGAAACCGCCGAGCGGTGATAGTGTGGCGATGACGATCAGCGCCAAAGCCACGCAGGCTACAGACGCGCCAGCCAACAACCCGGTTCGCCGTGACCATCGGTTGAACACCACCCGCCAGCGAGGCGCGAACCAATAGACCAGAGCGCCTGCCAATACCAGCACTGCGCCCGCCGCCGTTCCCACCTCCGCCCCACGCGATGCGCTCCACGACAGCGCAGGCAGGTAGGCCAGCGCACAGAGCGCCGCCAGCAGTCGCGCAACCTTTGCGCTGCGTCCTGTGCCACCAACGCCCAGCAAGGTAATCGCCAGCGCCAGCGGGAAGGCGCGTTCGAGCCACGCGCCCAGGCTGTTGCCGCTGCCGTAGATGATCGCCGTCGCGCGCGGGGAGGCGCCAGCGGGCGTGACATAGGGGATCAGATGATTGCCGCCGTCTGCCAGCGGGGCAAAGGTGACATGCAGCCACAAGACCTGAATCGTCGCCAGCACAGCTACGATCAGCGCCGAGCCGAGCATTGCCCAGGCCAGCCAGCGCGCCGCCGCCCGCCGACGCATATACCACGCCACCAGCAACAGAAAGATCAGCGGCTCGACGATCTCCCAACGCCAGGCGCGCAGGGCTTCGGGCTGCCGCCGCGCCACCAGCACACCCAGCGACATCCCCACCAGCAACAGCCCCGCGCCAGCCAGCGTTGGCCAGCCGATACGCGCCAGCAGCTTACGCCACGGCAGAGGACGCCATGCGCGTCGGCGAACGAGCGCCAACACCACGCTTCCAATCGCCACCAGCAGGCACACCGTAAGCGCGATCTCACTGAGGAGAAAAACCTTACCAGCGATGATGGGTTTGGGAACATACCAGTAGGGAAACGTGAGTGGCAGCAGACAGAGCGCCAGATCGAGGCGGCGCCACGCCAACCAGCCGAAGAGCAGCAGCCAGGGCAGCGCCAGCAGTGGCCAGGGGGTGATGTAGAAGCACGCCAGCGCCAGTGCGCCGACCGCCAGCAACACACCATCCATCGCTAGCAGCCGCCGTAGTGGGAGGCGCAAGTTGGGGACATGTTGCCGCATCGTCAGCCTCCACTCATCGCACGCGAAAACGCGGTATACTATAGCGGTATACTATACAAGAGGAAGTATGGGGGGCGCGGCGCGTTCAGCCTGCCTTCACCATCATATACGCGCAGACACGCGAAAGCGAGGCGATAAAGCAATGACGATGGATCGCCAGGAAGCCATCGAGTTTTTAGTAGACCGCCAGCAGCATCCCCTCTATCGGGGCGAACTGCCCGACGCCGATATTCACGTGACCGGCGGCAATCCGGGCTGCGCTGATACGGTGGAGATGTTCGCCAGGGTGGCGCCCGATGGCACACTTGAAGAGGTGTCGTTTCAGGGCGAGGGCTGCACGATCAGCATGGCGGCGGCGGATTATGTGAGCGAACTTGCCCAGGGCATGACGCTCGATGAGGTGGAGAACTTCAGCATCGAGACGCTGATGGACGACCTGGGCCGCGAGGTGGTGATGACCCGCCCCACCTGCGCCACCGTCGCGCTCGGCACACTCAAGCAGGGCGCTCACGAACTCAACATGCGGCGCAAGCTGGAACAGGTGAAACAGGCAGAGGCGCGCTAGTCATCCTCCATGCGGATGTACTTGAAGCCCTCGGCGTATTCGAGGTCGTGGCCGACCTTGCGCGCAGCGTTGGCGCTCTCCTTCGACCACTGCGCCATGCTCTCGGCGGGGTCCCAGTCGCGAAGCTGACTCTTGTGGGCGCGTAGGGCCGCGACCTTCTTCTCAATATACCCCTTCACGTCTACCCAGCGGTCAGGCGTTTGCGTCCCCGCCATGTAGATTTCTTTGACATTGTGGGTCGCCAACCCTTCGGCGGCCAGTTCCGGGAAGGCCAGCCGTGTGCTGGCGACCGGCATGATGGCGCAGAGGGTTGCCTCGCCCGCCGCGCGGTGGTCGGGATGGTTGATATAGCTCTGACCACTCCAGCGCGAGGTAGGGTCCTGGCAGATCACCACATCGGGCTTCACCTGGCGGATGACACGTGCGATGTCGCGGCGCAGATCGAGCGTTGGCTCCACGCGCGAATCCCAGTAGTGCAGGAAGATCACCGGGTGCTGCACACCCAGCGCGTCTGCGGCGGCCTGGGCTTCCTTCTGGCGCACGGCGGCCAGTTGCTCACTGGTGATCTCATTGTCGCCCGCGTCGCCCACCTGCCCATCCGTCACCAGACAGTAGTGGATGTCGCGCCCCTCTGCCGCCCACTTGGCGACCGTCGCGCCGCAGCCGAACTCGCCATCATCGGGATGCGCCATCACGATCAGCACGCGCTTCGGCGCCTTCTCGGTCGTTTCAGCGGTTTGAGTCGTCTCGTTGGTTTCAGCCATTGGTTGATCTGCTCCTGTCTCACGTGTGGTCATATGTCGGCTATGGCTCTGCGGATGGTATCCCGGCGTCATCGAGAACACACTACTAACCGCAGTATATCTCTTCTAGGGAGTGGGCGCGTTTCCGGCGCCTGCGTCTTCTTCCTGTTCCCAGGTCGCGCGCCAACGGGCAAGCTGCGCCAGCGCGCGATCTACCAGCGCCTGATGTGATGGCTCGTTGAGCCAGCGACTGACGCCGGAAGGATGGGGCAGCGGCAGCAGATACACGCCATTGCGCTCGGTATAGGTTCCGACGATCTCTTCAAGGCGCTGCGGGCCGAGAAATGCAGTGATCGCCATGCCTCCGACCAGCAGGATTACCTGTGGCCGCACCAGTTCGAGTTCGCGCAGGAGGAACGGACGGCAGAGCGCCAGTTCCGGCGCCGAAGGCCTGCGGTCGCCATCGCCGCGTGGACTGCGCCCCGGATCGCACTTGGTGAGCGCGGAGAGATAGACCTCACGCCGCAATGCGCCCAGACTGAAGCCCGCCTGATCCAGCCAGCGTTCAAGCACCCTGCCGCCTGGCCCGCTGAACGGTTCACCATGCTCGACCGAGAGCCGCCCCGGCGCCTGCCCCACCAGCAAAAGACGGTCGCCGATCCGTCCGCGATAGCCGGCCACTGCGGCGGCGCGTGGCAGATAGCCCGCGACAACGCAGTGCTGGCAGGCCATCATCCCGGCATGCAGCGCGGCAAGCTGGCGGACACGTTCGGCATAGTGGTCGGCGACGGGCAGCGGCGCTGGCATAGGGATCAGACTGCTGATTGTCGTTGCGCGTGTCCTGGTTGTCATGCGTGCCATGCGCCTCATGCTGGGTTGGCGCCGACATTGACATCCAGGTCGGTCTCCATGTGGGTATATTTGGCGCGATAGTAGAGCAGCGGCGTCTCATCGGTCCCGCCCAGCGCCTCTACCTGGCCCACGAAGATGCTATGGTCACCGCCGGGGTAGACGCCGACAACACGACAATCCACAAAGCCCACAACGCCGTCAAGAATCGGCGCCCCGGTGGCGGCGGTGTGCCAGGTGGCGCCACAGAAACCCTTGAGGCGCTCCTCTGAGCGACGGGCAAAGCAGTTGGAGAGGCGCAACTGGTCTTCGGCGAGGATGTTGGCGGCGAATACGCCCGTCCGCTGGAGCAGATCATGCACATAGGAACTGCGGTCAATGCAGGCCAGCACCAGCGGCGGATCGAGCGAGAGTGAGGCGAAGGCGTTGACGGTGATGCCCACCGGCTGGCCCTCCTGGCTGGTCGTCACCACCGTCACACCCGTGGCGAATCGCCCCAGCACCGCGCGGAACGCCGCCTGACTCGCCGCCTGACTCGCCGCCGTATCCCGGCTGTCTGCATCGCCGCCAGCAGTATCATCACCGCCCGCGCGCCCAGTGCGCAAAGGACTGGCAGCGCCATTGGCGCCTTCGTCCGCGTCCATCTCCGCCATATGCTGTGTTCTGGTCGTCGCCATCTATCTCGTGTCGTTTCTTCATCGGTCTGCAAGCGGGAAAGCCGCTCAACTATGGTAGCGGTGTGTATTAGGATAGGCTAATGCTTCCCGATCAGAAGTATACTGCCTTGCGTGTGACGACCGCAAGCAATCCGCAATGCGCGGGCCACGGTATCGGTGTGGCGCTCGTATCGCATACACCCCACCCCTACAACCCACATCTGGTCTCGCGCGCAGAGTTCCAATGCGCCTTGCATAGCTTGCGAGCTTAGATATGCGCCATGATGCGACATGAAAGGATATACCAGCGTGCGTGACCCTGCCAGCTTCAATCGAGGTGATCAGGCGCCGATGGCATCAACTGATGGGCGGCAAGAGGCGTTCCATGCGCTTCCAGTGATAGATGTCTCGCGGCTGATGGTGGAGGCGCAGCCCATCGCGCGGGCCGCCGCAGAGGTCTATCTACGCCATACGACGCCCTGGTTCGTGGGGCTGGTGGCGCATGGCTCCGCGCTCAAAGGTGGTTTCATTGCGGGGTGCAGCGATGTGGACCTGTAACTCTACCTCACCCCCGAGGCCTTCACCGAGGGACAACTGCCATTGTCGCGCTGCATCGCCGTCCAGCGCGATCTGGCGCGTATCCCGCTGGGGCCGTTCCAGTATATCCAGGGGTTCGCCTGGCCGTCGCGCCTGCCTGATGGCTTCACCGGCCCGATCCCTGGCGCCTATACCCTCATCGCTGGCAAACTGCCTGTGCCAGAGGCGACGGTGGATGTCGTGCGCGCCGCCGCTCGCAAGGCGTTCGATCAGCTTGTTCCCACACCCAACTATCTCACTTCGGGGCTGCTGGATTATAGTCCGCAACGCCTGGAGGGGCGCGTGCGCTTCCTCTGCACTGATGTCTGGCCGCTGCTCTATCAGGCCGCTCACCCTGCGCGTGGCAAGCGATCCGCTGGCGGTCTGGCGGCTGCCCAAGCCGGAGGCCATCGCGCTGCTGCCAGGGGAGTCGGCGCCGGGCGCCACGATCCGCGCCTTCTATGCTGCCGTGCAGGCATATTATGCGCCGGTTCTGGCAACCGGACAGGTGGGGAACATCGAGGAGGCGCTAACAGTGCTTGGGTGTGGCGTCGCCTTCCGGCAGGCGATCAAGACGTGGTGGGTAGAGGTGTCTGCGGGTGAGTGCGAGATCACCGATCCTGCTGTTCATCCTCAGTCTGGACCGTCGCCAGCATAGCGCGGATGTAGTCGGCGTAGGCATCCTTCATCGGCAGGTCTTCATCCACCTGTGCGCGCCGCCGCAGCCCCACAACGGACTCCTGTGTCCTGGGATTGTAGCCCGCTTTCTCATAGATCTCCCAGCGCACACCCGCGCCGCGTCGCTGCCAGGCGGGCAGATCGTTGTAGTTGACGCCACGCGCAAAGAGCAGTTCATTCTTGTCGGCGATGGAGGCGCCGTGCAGCGCGTCAGTCGCCTCACGCTCGCTCTTGCCCTCGTTGCGCAACATCCAGTAGCAGGCGCTATGCAGTGAGCCACGCGCCGCGTCTTCCTGCCGCCAGCGAAAATAGTCAACCACCTGCTGCTCGTTGACGCCAAGCCAGATGCGGCTATCGAACTGCACAATGGTCCCGCAGGCGTGGGTGAAGGTGGCGCTGGCAATCGCGGCAGAGATCGAGACCAGCTTCTCCACCTCGCGGTCGAAGAGGCTCCATGCGGGCGGCAGCAGCAGCGAGATTTCGTCGCTTTCGGTATAGACGTAGAGGCCATGCAACTCTTCGAGCAGGGCGCGGGCGGTCGCCAGCATGTAGCCATGCAGCGTGGCGTCAAAAGGCTTCTCGAACCTGTCGGCGGTGAAGCGCGAGAAGCTACGGCCATCCACTCGCAGCACGATCCACGCGCCAGGGATCGCCCGCAGCGCATGAAAATACTCCAGCGCGCGCATCTGTCGCTCGAACTCGCCGTTATCCATTGTCTCTCACCGCCTCGCTCACCACCTCGCTCACCACCTCGCTCACCACTTCTTGCTCTGCCGCCGTCTCTACGATCTTCGCTGTCGTAGCGTCCTCATCTTCGCACTGCCACTGCGCTACACTGAAACGCTCGTCACCCTCAGCCGCAATGCTCACAACATAAAGCGCGTCGAAGCCCTCGGCGAGCGTCGGCGGCTGGAACTGTTTGGCGCGGGCGAAGATCGCCACATCGGGAACACGCGCGCGGCCCTCGCGCTGCCTGTTGCGCGTCAGGCTGGCGGCGACCGTCGAGCGCATCCAATAGCCCGTGATCGTCGCGCCGTAGCGTCGCCCCAGCGCGACCAGCGCCGCGCGTTCGGCCACGGTGGCGTTGGTATTGTCAGCCACAACTGAGCGCCCATCCGCCAGCGTCTCGGCGACGAGTTGTGCCTGACGGCGTTCGGGGCGTGAATTATTGCGCAAGAGGTCTTTGCTCACCAACGTGTATGTCGTCAGCCGTTCAGCGTAGAATGTGGACTTGCCCGACGCCTGCAAGCCCATCAGGATCACCAGTTCTGGCATAGGCTCTCCACTCCTCCAACGATTAGGCCAGACTAGGACTGTGGTGACTCAAGAGAGCCGTCGAGCCAGCGGGTCAGCCAGTCTTCCAGAGACAGTTCTGTGCGTGTAATAATCAACCGTCGCCTGGGGTCTTGCCAGGAAGGGGAGTCGTGGTAGACGGGGTCTGTGATCTCGCGCTGACAGATGCGCCCAGTGCTGGCGTCAATGAAGTCATACATAGCGCAGCCCCAGTAGCACAGCGGCAGCAGCCTATCCGGCCAGCAATCGTCGGGCAGAAGAAATCGCTGCGCGCCTGGCGCCTCTGCATACGCTTCGAGTGGAACCAGTTGCGTTTCATCGGAGAACGCATAGAACCCCTGCGCGATCTCATACACACCATCGCCTGGCCCAAAGCCACCAATCGCGCCGATAACGCCATAGCCTGGCCCAAAGCCACCATTAGCGACAGAGCTATAGAGCGTGCGTAGCGCAGGCGGCAACGCGAACTCCAGCACCTCCTCGGTCTCTGCCAACTGCTCCTCAGTCACAGGAGGAAAGTCAAAGCCCTGTGTCGGCGCAGGACTATACTCCTGGCTGGCGCCATGCTCTACTCTCCATCTAAAGATGGGGAGATCACCATCGGGGCCATACCAGTTCTGCTCTCGGCAATGCTCACGAATACGCTGGAAAATCGCTTCCCGCGCCTGATTGTTTGACATGACGCCTCCACTTGTCATTGTTCTGGTTGCTTCGCGTGGCGCAATCGCTCATGAAGCCTACACGAACCTCGGGAACCTAAAGAGCAGGACAACACTGCTGCCTTCTGCCAGTGGCGTTCAGAAGCGGAAATCGCCCGCTACATGCGCCGCTTGACCGAATCGAACGACTGTGCTACGCTTGTGAAGATAGGGTGTCCTATTCATCGTGATGTTCATTTGGTGTCCAGAATACGTCCGGTGCATCGTTGTTCCGTACAGTAGTGTGATTCCACGCCAGGTTGCGTCAGAGCGCCGCTGCGAGCGCATGGCGTGACGGAGGGCCAGCATGACCAACAAGCAGGTGAGCGAGAAGGAGTTGATCCGGCTGCAGATTCAGGCGTATGAGTTCTATGCCGGACTGATCGGTCGCGCGGTGACAAGTGGCGCGCACGAGGCGAAGATGCCCCGCTGGGATGATCAGCGCGCTGTGGAATACCGGGAACTGGCGGACCAACTGCGCAAGCGGCTTGCCGAGCTTGAGGCGAACGATCCAGCGGAGGCCAATGCGCCCGCCATCGAGCCGATACCCGTCAGCGGCGACGTGGCAAAGATTCCGCCTAAACCAGAGGCATCGGCGACAGCAGCTTCAGCCGAACTCGACAACGCCACCATCACCGCTGGTTGACGGCGCGTATCGCCTGGCATAGCGCCCGTATTTCTACCGAGGGCAACGACCAGATTGTGTAGAGAGTTGACGGCGCCTTGATTGCGCGTCATAATATGTCCTAATCAACGCCGATTACAGCGTGCGCAGGGGAACGCGCCAACACAACGCCACCGCATTGCCGCTGACTTTTTCTGATTTCTTGTGTTTGCTGTGCGCATGTGCAGATCGTCCCATGTGAGAGGCGTCTCGTCAGCCATACCCAGCCAACCCAGTTGACGCTTTCCACGCCCATTTTTTTTCGTCATGTAGCTAGATGTGTGGCTGTATGACTGTATGGCTATGTTGTTGGCCTTGCAGAAGGCAGCAAGGAGTGTGGGATGGCAGCGCGTTTCGTGCCAACCAGCCGGTTGAGCAATATCGTCCAGATGGTCACACTTTCGGGTCAGAGCGGCATCCTGCGGGTGATGCGCGGACAGGGGGCTCAGCGTGAGATTGGGCAAATCCGCTTCGTTGCGGGGGAGCCGGTCTCGGCGCTGTTGGGCCAGACAACCGGCGACGCCGCTTTGCAGGCAATGAACAATTGGGGCGAGTGCGCCTATGCCTTCGATGAAGGTCAGCAGAGCGAACCGGACGGCGATCCACGTCGGAGCGACGCTGGATACTACACACCAACACCCTCCGCTTCCTCTTCCTGGCCCTCGTATGGCTACCCATTCTCCGGCCCGCTCTCGCAGCCATCGGGGTTTAACCCGTCCAGTTACCCTACCAGCTCCTATCCCAACTCGCCTTCAAGCGCCTATCCCAGTGGCCCCCAAGCGCCCTTTGCGCCGATGAACGCCCCCGCGCCTGACTACACCTCACAGCGGGGCTATGGTGGAAACGATACACCACAATATCCACAATATCCACAATATCCACAGTACCCGCAATATCCACCGACGCCGCCATATGCGCCCGATTATGGTCCAGCGTTGCCCAACCTACCCAACTTGCGCGATCCGCTGGCAGGCGGACAGGCGTCGCAGGGAGCATATGGGCAAACCGCCAACACGACGACCACCACCAGCCTGCGCCCTGGCCTGCTGACGACCATTCCCATGCGCACGGCGATCTCTGAGCAGGTGGAGCAACTGCCGCTCGACAGGCGCGAACGAATGGTGCTGCTGCTGGTGGATGGGCAGCGAAGCTTCGCTGATCTCACACGCCTCACGCGACGTAGCGAAAGCGAGCTCTTCACCGTCCTCAACCACCTGCGCATGCTGGGTCTCGTGATATTCTAGCTATTTAGCGCTTTAGCTCTATGCTAGCGGGCGCTCTTCACGGCGACCTTCGCCGCGCCGCGACGCATCAGGCGGCCCATGCGCGCCAGCCGTAGCGAGGCATAGAAGGCGATGGCGAAGGCGACAATCGCCAGCCAGACATCAATTTGCTGCAACATGACGCTGGCAATGCTCGTGCCATTACTCAGCAGGAAGTAAAAGATCGTCAGAAAGGCCAGCAGCAATGTGGCGGCGGTGGGTGAGCGGCCATAGAAGCGGCGGATGAAACGTTGCAGCCGCACCAGCACCGAGACCAGTACGATGGTCGCCAGCGCCACCAGAAAGTTCACGCCGTTCCCAGCCGTGGCAACCACTGTGACAAAGAGCAGCAGCGCCCCTATCAGCCCCAGCAATCCGGCAAGGATCAGCAGCACAGGCAGCGCGGGCTTGGCGGGCCATACGCGGGCGGCGATGCCCAGCGCCAGCAGGCCGACAATCGTGATGGGCAGTGCGTAGATCACATATGTCGCCAGCGTTTCGTAGATGCCCGTCAACTTGAATAGGCCCGAATTGCTCGACGCGAGCTTGATGAGTCCGCTGTCAATCGTCGGTGTGGTCCACTCAGGCGCCGCAGTATGAATCAGTTGCACGAGCAGGCTCACCAGGCCCAGATAGGCCACCCCAGCCATCACCCCCCAGGCGACACAGAGCGCCGCCATCTTGCGCGCCTCGGCGCGCGCGTCAATCTTCTTACCGCCAAACATAGACATTCCCCTCCAGACAAGGCATGCGAATAAACACGCTGCAGCGCTCACCACGAGTGATGATTGCTTCCCGTCTATCGTAGCAGGCTCTGTCTAGTGGGTAGTGACCTGTTTTAGTAGCTGCGGAATCTGGAACAAGTTTTCCACAATACTTATCCACATATCCACAGGATGGGTCAGGATATGGGAAGATGTTAGACCCGGAAGGTGTTGCTGACCACGAATATCAGGTTGGCGGGTCGCTCGGCCATGCGCCGGGTGAGGTAGGGATACCACTGTGTGCCGTAGGGGACGTAGACACGCACGTTGTAGCCCGCGCCCGCCAGCCGCTCTTGCAGATCGCGGCGTATGCCATAGAGCATCTGGAACTCGAAGCGCGCCCGTGGGATGCTATGCTCGGCGCTGAAACGCAACGCCTCGTCAATCATGCGCTCGTCGTGGGTGGCGATGGCGGGATAGACACCACGTTCGAGCAGCGCCCGCATCAACTGGATATACTGGTCGTCAACATCCATCTTGCGCGGGAAGGCCACCGTCGCTGGTTCAAGGTACGCGCCCTTCACCAGCCGCATGCGCACGCCCTGACGAATCAACGCCTCCACGTCGCGCGGTGTGCGATAGAGGCAGGACTGCACCACCGTGCCAACATTCGGATAGGTCGCGTGGAACTCCTCTACTATATCGAGGGTGCGCTGGGTATACTGGGAACCTTCCATATCCACCCGCACGAAGATGTTATACTCCTGCGCCCGTTGCAGCACACCTGCCAGGTTGTCGCGGCAGAGGTCAGCGTCTACATCGAGTCCCAGCGCGGTCAGCTTCACCGAGATGTTGGCCTCGGCGCCCTCGGCCTGGATGCTGTCGAGAATGGTGATGTAGTCGGCGGCGGCGGCATGGGCCTCAGCGGCGTCGGAAACATTCTCACCCAGGTGATCGAGCGAAACGCTCAGGCGGCTCTGGTTGAGTGTGTGTGTCACCTGCATCGCCTCATCGAGCGTCTCACCAGCGACGAAACGCCGCGCCACCCGCCGTGTCGCGGGATTCTGGATGACAAACTCGCGGATGCCTTCTTGCCG
>JBDTAI010000511.1:0-2781 GCA_039924685.1 Ktedonobacterales bacterium | reverse complement strand
TCCAGACGGAAGGGCGTGGGCAGCAGGTCAGCGACGGTGAAGGGGTGTTCGGCGCCATCCACCAGAATGACGGCGTTGGGCGCCAGTTCGGCGATCCACTGGCGGCATGCGCCACAGGGCATGCGCTCGTTGAGCGGCGCATCGGGCGCCTCGACCCTGCAGGCGATGGCGATATGCGTGATAGTTGGCGGGGTGGTGAGATCATGGGAGGCTATTTGGCAGGCGGCAGCCAGCGCCGCCCGTTCTGCGCAGAATGACAGGCCATAAGAGGCATTTTCGACGTTGGCGCCCGTTACGACCTGCGGACCATCCGCCGTCTCGACGATCACCGCCGCGCCTACCCGAAAGCGTGAATATGGCGCATAAGCCCGCTGCGCCGCCTCACGTGCCCGCGCCAACAAGGCTGCATGATCGATCATCGTTCCCGTCGGTTCTGTCATATCTGTCATTGTCTCATATCCTCTATCAGACATCATATGATACGCTGGTTGTATGAGGCAATGTGTATGACGTGGGGTGAATTGACAAAGAGACGCTATGGCAGACGATACACAACACATCCAGACGGAGATCGCCATTATCGGCGGCGGGCTTGCGGGCGCCTCGGTGGCATATCACCTGGCGCGAGAGGGATATGCGGTGACGCTGCTGGAGCGGCGCGAGACGCTGGCGGCAGAGGCGTCGGGTCGCAATGCGGGAACGCTCTGGCTGACGGGCTATGGGCGCACGCCGGACCTCGACGAGACACTGGGGATGGGCAGCCGGGACATCTTCCACGCGTTGCAGTTCGAGCGCGGCTATGATCTGGGCTACCGGCAGAGTGGCGCCCTGCAAGTCATCCAGACTGAGCAAGAATACGCCTATGCCCGCGCGACCGTGGAAGAACATCACGCGCAAGACCATCGAGTGGCGTTGCTGACACTGCGCGAGGCGCAATCTCTGGAACCCGAACTCAGCCCTGAACTGCTGGGCGCAGTCTATTATCCGTTAGGTGGCGCCGCTGAGCCAGCGGCGATCACACACGCACTGGCGGCTGAGGCGCAACTGCATGGCGCGCGCATCCTGACGCAGCACATGGTCACGGCGATTACCTGCGACGAGGATCACCACTATACGCTTACGACAGGTCAGGGGACGGTCCGCGCCGGAACATTGGTGTTGGCGGCAGGCGCCGAGTCGCGGCGCGTAGGCGCGCTGCTGGGGCTGAATGTGCCAGTGTACGCTGTGCGCGGCCAGATGTGGTCCACGGCGCCACAGCCACGACGACTGTTCCAGAGCATCGGCGCTGTGGCGCCAGCTTGTTATTGGAACCGGGAAGCAGTGAACGCTGAGGGCGAGCAGCCTATCCCAGCGGAACTCACGCATCGCGCGGGCGAACGCCGCACACGCCACCTCTACGGTCAGCAGTTGCGCGACGGACGCATCATTCTCGGCGGCGACCGGCAACTCGTGACCGATCGTTCAAATGATGCGCAGCTTGCGCCGGATCCAGAGGGGATCGCCACCAACCACACCCACGCCTGCGAGGTCTTGCCCTTCCTGGGCGATCTGCCCATCGAACGGACCTGGGCCGGGCTGATGCCATTCACGGCGACGCTCACGCCGCTGATCGGCGCCATCCCAGGCTACCCCAACCTCTACATCCTCACCGGCCTGCACTCGGCGGGCTTCGAGCGTGGCGCGATGGCGGGCAAGCTGCTCTCCGACGCCATCACTACAGGCGTAACGCCACCTATTCTTGCAGCAGCCGATCCTGCCCACCAGATACGGGCTATCATAACGAGTGAATGATCAAAGCCGCGATGGGGCACGCCGTGCGATGCGCCGTATACAGGGATTAGGCAGTGAGAGAGGGAACATGCAGACGTTTCTGCCCTATGCCGACTTCGAGCAGACGGCGCGCACGCTGGATAGCCGCCGTCTAGGCAAGCAGCGTGTGGAAGCGTACCAGATACTGCGCGCGCTGACGATTCCTGGCTATGGCTGGCGGCATCATCCGGCGGTGCATATGTGGCGCGGCTATGAGGATGCGCTGCGCCAGTACATGAACGCCTGCATCCGCGAGTGGGTGCGGCGTGGCTATCGCAACACCATGTCGCTGGCGCTCATACCCGCTGAGGTCAAACGGCCACCCTGGCTGGGCGACGAGCGCCTGCACTCCGGATACCGCTCCAACCTGCTGCGCAAAGACCCCGACTACTATGCGCAGTTTGGCTGGACCGAGTCGCCTGATCTGCCCTACTACTGGCCCGCCAAGGCGTGTGAACCGGAGCGCACCGCAGACGATGGCGAAAGCGACTCCGCGCAAACAAAGTCCCCTTCCCTGAGCGAGAAGGGGGCCAGTGAATAGAGAAAGTTCCTCGACTAGCGCACCGGAGCCGCTGAAAGCCGCTCGACAAGCGCCTGATGCTGTGCAGTGATCGCAGCGGGCAAATGATCGCCGAACTGCGCAAAGAACGCGCTCTGGTCCGCGGCCTCCTGCTCCCAGTCGGCGGGGTCCACCGCCAGCAGCGCATGCAGCGTCTCGTCAGAGATGTCCAGCCCATCGAGATCAAGCGCGTCGGGTGTTGGCACATAGCCAATCGCCGTCTCCTGCGCCTTGCCGGTCCCCGCGATGCGCTCCTGCATCCACATCAGCACACGGATGTTCTGCCCGAAGCCCGGCCAGAGAAATTTGCCGTCTGGCCCCTTGCGGAACCAGTTGACGTGGAAGACCACCGGCGGCTTGGTCAGCTTCTTGCCCATATCGAGCCAGTGCTGCCAGTAGTCGCCCATGTTGTA
>JBDTAI010000510.1:0-7149 GCA_039924685.1 Ktedonobacterales bacterium | reverse complement strand
CAGCAGGCGCTCATACTCGTCGGCGGCGGCCTGATGCTCGGCCATCGCCAGATCGAGCGGCGATTCTTCGACAGGCGCGCGGCGTCGTGTGGGGGCTGGCTGTTCATCGTCAGCGGGTGGGTAGAGTTGGCGACGCTCCAGCAGCAGGGCGCCCAGCGCATCATTTTCGCGCTGTCGCCGACGCGCCAGCCATGCCCGCACGGCGCGCACCCGCACCGCCTCCGACGCCGCCAACGGTATATCAATCTCTTCTGCAGCCCAGGGAGATTGCGCCTCCTCACGCGGGTTCAGGTCGTCCTCGCGCTCACCCTCATCACTTTCCCAGTGGACCACACCACCCTGCGTGATCCATCTGCCGCCTGCGCCCTCTATGCCCGGATCATCGTCGGTTTCTTCCAGGCCGCGCCGCAACAGGCCATCCGACTCGATAGGCGTGCGTCGCTCATCACCATCGAGGTCGTGATGGTTGTTGGCGCCGTCCTCGCCGAGGCTATCCCAATCGAAGTTGTCCCAGTTGCTATTGTCGCTCATAGTATCCTCACTACTCCCATTCGATAGTTGCGGGCGGCTTGCTGGTGATGTCATAGACCACGCGGTTGACGTTGGCGACCTCGTTGACGATGCGGTTGGCGATGCGGCCAAGTACCTCATAGGGCAACCGGGTCCAGTCAGCTGTCATGTAGTCGCCAGTGGTGACGGCGCGCACAGCCACCATGTTGGCGTAGGTGCGTCCATCACCCATCACGCCCACGCTCTGCACTGGCGTCAGCACGGCGAATGCCTGACCCGTCTGACGGTAGAGATCGGCGTTGCGTAGCTCCTCGATCACGATGGCGTCAGCCTGGCGCAGTGTATCCAGCCGCTCGCGTGTCACCTCACCCAGCACGCGGATCGCCAGCCCTGGTCCTGGGAACGGGTGGCGCCAGACCCAGTCTTCGGGCAGGCCAAGTTCACGCCCCACCTCACGCACCTCATCCTTGAAGAGATAGCGCAGTGGCTCCACAAGCTGGAACTGCATCCCTTCGGGCAGCCCGCCGACGTTGTGATGCGTCTTGATCTTCTGCGCGGCGCTGGCGTCGGCGGCGCTGGCGCTCTCGATCACATCCGGGTAGAGCGTTCCCTGCGCCAGAAAGCCGATGTTGCCGCTACTTTCAGTTTGCAGCGTCGCCGCCTCGCCCTCGAAGACGCGCACGAACTCCTCACCGATGATGCGCCGCTTCTGTTCGGGGTCTGTCACGCCCGCCAGCCGACCGAGAAAGCGATCAGCAGCATCTACGGCCACCAGCGGGATGTGCAGGTTGGACCTGAAGGTTTCCACCACCTGCTGCGGCTCGCCTGCGCGCATGCAGCCGGTATCCACGAAGATGCAGGTGAGCCGGTCGCCAATCGCCTTGTGAACCAGCAACGCCGCCACCGCCGAATCCACCCCGCCGGAGAGCCCGCAGATGACACGCCCCTCGTCGCCCACTTGCGCCCGAATGTGCGTCACAGCTTCCTCGATGAAGGCGCCGGTGGTCCAGTTGGGTTCGAGATGGCAGACGCTATAGAGGAAGTTTTCGAGCATTTGTGTCCCCTGCGGCGTGTGGCTCACCTCCGGGTGAAACTGGATGCCGATATGCCCATGCGCGTCGCCCATCGCCGCCAGCGCATTTGATTGTGAGCGCGCCAGCGCCGCGAAGCCGGGCGGCATCTCGCCCACGCTATCGCCGTGGCTCATCCACACGGGAATACCAGCCGCCGTTGTCGGGGTCACGCCGTTGAAGAGCGTCTCCGGTTCAGTACCAGCGTCGGTGGCTTCGGTGGTGAGATGGATCGCGGCGGGACCATACTCGCGTCGGCCCGTATGCGGCTCGACATGCCCACCCATCTGGTTCGCCAGCAAGTGCATACCATAGCAGATACCCAGCACCGGCAGATCGCTCTCGAGGATCGCCTGATCCACACCGCGCGCGCCCTCGTCATAGACGCTATCTGGTCCACCGGAGAGGATCACGCCACGCGCATTGAGGCGGCGCAGGTCGTCGAGCGTGGCGCTGGCGGGCAGCAGTTCACAGTAGACGTGGCACTCACGCACACGGCGGGCG
This sequence comes from Ktedonobacterales bacterium, assembly GCA_039924685.1. Classification (GTDB taxonomy): domain Bacteria; phylum Chloroflexota; class Ktedonobacteria; order Ktedonobacterales; family JADMIN01; genus JBDTAI01. Next base: position 5,065 of record JBDTAI010000510.1, on the reverse strand, counting down.
ATCAGGCGGCTATACTGCGAGCCATAGTCGAGGATCGCCACCATTGCGCGTGGCATGGCGGCTGTGGGCTGGTCGCTCTGAGAGGGTGTTGTCTCGGTCGTGGTCATTTCGGTCGCCGTTTCGGTCGCGTCTGGAGTGGCCCGCATACTCGCTTTGCTCCTGGCCATCTTGCTGGCCGCATCTGCTCAGGTCAACACGTCGCCCATCTTCTCTCGTATTATCCCTCAGAACACCCCTCTTTCGCCACTGGCGAGACGGCGTGCGGCTAAAGCCACGCCTGAAGTTGGCCCGCGGGCTGAGGCGAAGCGTGCCTCCGCAGGCTGTGTGGTGAAGATGGGTAGCTCATGGCGCACATTGTTGTAGGGGGCGCGTGGTGCGCGCCGACCGTTCCCTGGCTGCCGCCTCTGCTGACGAGGTGGCAATTGTTGGCTTGGCGCTAGTATGCCTATCTGCTATAATGTTAGCCAATGCTTGTTTTATCTGCCGTCTGTGAAGCGACAACGATCTGCCGTCTGTGAAGCGACAACGAAAGGTAATCTGATAAATGGTCGCGCAATTCTGCCCGTTCTGTGGCAAACCCATCACTGCGCCTGACGCGAAGTTTTGCGCCTTCTGTGGGCAGGCATATCCCTGGTCACACGATGTATCAAATCCGGCTTCGTCGCCTACCACTACGCCATCTGTTGCTCTACCTGCGCCGCTGGCTGCGGGGGCAAGTCCATACAGTTCTACACCATCTACGCCAGTCTACGCTGGCGCGCAGCCTACGCTGCAACCTCAATCCCCGCAGCCAGCCGCCGGTTATGCGCCGGTCTATGCCACGCCTGCGCCAGCGATGGCGCCCTATGGAATGCAGGCCAAGCCAGCGCCGATGTCGAAGCCTGTAGCGGCAAATCCTGGGCGATTGGTGGGCGTGACGATTGGCTTTGGCGTGCTTGCGCTGATCCTGGGCTTCCTGACCCAGCGCCTGCCAGATCGCTTTATCCTGGAAATTCCGTTCAGTGGCTGGGAAGTGGCGGGCCTGCTCTTTTGGCTGGGTTTGATGCGCTCACTCACCAAATCAGCAGGTCGCGTGCTTGGCGAGATGCTGGCGGTGGCGCTTGGATATGTGCTCTTCGCTACCCTGCTCCTTCTGGCGTGGGAGGCGCTACGGTATCACGAGTTCACCCCGCCGTACTTTCTCCTCTATGGACTGGGGCCGATTAGCCTCATCCTGTTGTTCACCGCCCTGTTCTGTTGGGGCTTCGTCTCGCTGGCGGGAACATGGCCCAAGGCGCATCGGGCAGGAGTACATCCCCTGCCAGCAATCATCTATCCGCTGGTGATCGGGGTTGCCCTCATCCCTTTGCTCCTGCGCTTCCTGGTCTACTATCTTGTAGGTTACGGTAAAATTAACGCACTTCTCTCTTTCTATCTGGATGGTCATCTTGTACTAATCTACTATTTCTTTGTGCTGCTGGGGGTGGCCGAGCTGGTTGCCTTCACCGCGCTGGGCAGCGCGATGGCGTGGCAGCGGGTGAAACGGGCGCAAATTGCAGCGGCCAGCGCCGCGCCGGTCGCCACACCCGTTGCCACCCGGTAAGCCGTCTCTGGAACGTTTCGAGAAATTGCCAACAGGCATCCAGACGCAAGCAAATGAGGCATATCGGCTGTTCAAGCAGATTCCATCCCACCCGAGTCTTCGCTTCAAGCTCATTGTCCCTCACAACCTCCCCTTTGGTCTGTACCATCGGTAGAGGGTATCGCGCGCTCGGGCTGCGTGAGAAAGATACTGTGACCTGGGTTTGGATATGGATAGGTACTCATGCAGGATACGAGATGCGCACATAAATCCCTTTCGTACGAAACTCACTACACACTTCAACGAAACGTAACTTGTTCGCCACTCGCCGCCTACAATCTGACATATAGCTCTGTGCGCTGGTAGACGAGTATATGTGCAGACGGCAGAAATGGTAGGAGCGTAGGTGGGCAGCATGAAGATTGTGGTGATTGGCAGCGGCTTCGGCGGGTTGAGCGCGGCGATTCGGTTGCAGGCGCAGGGACATCAGGTGACGCTGCTGGAGCAGCGCGACAAGCCGGGGGGGCGCGCCTATGTCTACGAGCAGGATGGCTTCACCTTCGATGGTGGCCCAACCATCATCACCGCGCCCTGGCTGATTGACGACATCTTCGCCGCCGCCGGACGCAAGACCAGCGATTACGTCTCGCTGGTTCCGATTGATCCCTTCTACAACATCAGGTTCGAGGATGGCTCGGTCTTTCACTACAATGGCGACCGCGAACAGGTGTTGCGTGAGATTCGCAGGTTCAATGCCGACGATGTGGAGGGGTATCTGCATTTCCGCGCCCGCGCTGGGGAGATTCTGACGGCGGGCATGGACCTGATTGATCAGCCGTTCACGCATATGAGCGATATGGCCCGCGTCGCGCCCGACCTGATCCGCCTGCAAGCCTGGCGCTCGGTGTATAGCTTCGCCAGCAAGTATATCAAAGATGAGCGGCTGCGGCAGGTCTTCAGCTTCCACCCGCTGTTGATCGGCGGCAACCCGTTCCAGGCCAGCGCACTCTATGCGCTGATTCACCCGCTGGAGCAGCAGTGGGGCGTGTGGTTTGCGCTGGGCGGCACGGGGGCGCTGGTGCGTGGCATGGCGCAGGTGTTTCAGGACATTGGAGGGACACTCCACCTCAATACCACCGCCAGCCAGATCGTGGTGGACGAGACGACGCGGCAGGCGACAGGTGTGCAGCTAGCCGATGGCGCGTTTCTTCGGGCCGACTCGGTGGTAAGCAACGCCGATGTGGCCTTCACCTACCTCAACCTGGTCCCCGCCAGCGTCCGGCGCTACAATACGGATCGCTTCATCAGGAACAAGCAGTATTCGATGTCGCTGTTCGTGGTCTACTTTGGGACTGACCGCACATACGAGCAGGTAGCGCACCATGAGATTCTGATGGGGCCGCGCTATCGTGGCCTGCTCGATGACATCTTCACCAACAAGCGGCTCACCGATGACTTCTCGCTGTATCTGCATCGCCCGACGGCCACTGATCCCTCGCTGGCGCCGGAGGGCTGCGACGCCTTCTATGTGCTCTCGCCTGTGCCGCACCTGGGCGCGAACGTAGACTGGCGGCAGGCGGCGAAACCCTATCGCGACCGCATCATCGCGTACCTCGAAGAACGCTATCTGCCAGACCTCTCGCGCCACATCGTCACCGAGCATCACATTGATCCGCTGCACTTTCAGGATACGTTGAGCAGTTATCTTGGCAGCGCCTTCTCGGTCGAGCCGATCCTGACGCAATCGGCGTGGTTCCGGCCCCACAACGTCAGCGAGGATATTGCCAACCTCTACTTTGTCGGCGCGGGAACGCATCCGGGCGCGGGACTGCCCGGCGTGATGAGTTCCGGCAAGATCGTGGCCGACATGATCGGCTGGGCTGACAAGCCCGCCGCGCTCCGAAGCGGTGACGCCACAGGTCCCACGCTGACGGGCGAACAGGAACACGGCGTGCTATAATACACAAAGGGAAGCTATACGTCGGGGCGCAACCGGCGCGGCTTCCCCACCCTGCGCGCAATCTGCGCGCAGTACGAAATACATCCTAGTAGTCAGCAGTTCAGGAGGCGTGCGCAGAGTATGCCGATGTATGATTATCGCTGTCAATCCTGTGGCGCGCGATTCGAGGTCTGGCAGAAGATTTCCGATGCGCCCGTCGAGGTTTGCCCCACCTGTTCCGGTCATGTGCAACGAGTGATCCATGCCACCGGCCTGCTCTTCAAGGGGTCCGGTTTCTATATTACCGATACACGCGGGTCAAGTGTCGCTGCTGTGCCCGAGGCCCATGAAGGCAATGAAAGCCAAAACGGCAAAGATGGCGCGACAGCAGACGTGGCCAAGAGCGAGACCAAGAGCGAGACCAAGAGCGAAGCGAAAAGCGACGCCAAGAGTGAAAGCGCAAGTTCCAGCAAGGCAGATGGCAAGGGCGCCGCGCCATCCTCCACGACGACAACCGCCCCGGCGCAGGCGGGCTAACCGCTATGCGAGCCGTTGTGCAGCGCGCCACCGAGGGGCAGGTGACGGTTGAGGGCGAGGTCATTGGACGGCTCGATCCGGCGCCGGGGCTGGTGATTCTACTGGGCGTCGGGCCAGAGGACGGCGAGGCGGAGGCGCAGCTGCTGGCCGACAAAATCGCTGGCCTGCGCATCTTCGCCGATGATGCCGGCAAGACTAACCGCTCGCTTGTGGATGTTGGCGGAGGCGCGCTGGTGATCTCGCAGTTCACGCTCTATGCAGATGTGCGCCGTGGTCGCCGCCCCGGCTTCACCCGCGCCGCGCCGCCCGACGTTGCCGCGCCGCTCGTCACGCTGGTGATGGAAGAACTGCGCGCGCGCGGCATCCCCACGCAGGGCGGACGTTTCGGCGCTGAGATGCAGGTGGCGCTGGTCAATGATGGCCCGTTTACCATCCTGCTCGATAGCGACATCTGGAAGAGTTCACCTGCTCAGGGCGAGGGGTGAGCGTGGATGGGAACGCTGTATCTCGTCGCCACGCCGATTGGCAACCTCGAAGACATCACGCTGCGGGCGCTGCGGGTACTGCGTGAGGTCAGCCTGATCGCCGCCGAGGATACGCGCCACACGCGCAAGCTACTCACCCACTTCGCGATTGCCACCCCCACGATCAGCTACCATGAACACAGTCCACATGAGCGGGTAGAGCGCCTGCTGGCGGCGCTGGCGGATGGCGATGTGGCGGTTGTCAGCGACGCGGGAACGCCCGTCATCTCCGATCCGGGACAAGACCTGGTGCGCGCCGCACTGGCCGCTGGCTATACCGTGACGCCGATCCCCGGCCCTGTCGCAGCTATCACCGCGCTGATCGCCTCCGGCCTGCCACCCAATTCATTCACGTATCTGGGATTCTTGCCGCGCCGCAGTCGTGAACGGCGACAGGCGCTGGCTCCATTCGTCTCCGCGCCGCAGACGCTCGTACTCTACGAGGCGCCACATCGGCTGCTGGAATGCCTCGATGATCTGCGCGCAACACTGGGCGACAGGCAA
>JBDTAI010000509.1:0-3670 GCA_039924685.1 Ktedonobacterales bacterium | reverse complement strand
ACTAGGTTCTGTTGACATTTGACCAGGACCCTCACCGCAACCAAACGAGCGCACAGACGAAGTGGAGGAAGCCCAGAAAGGAGCGATCCAGCTTATCGAAGCGCGAGAAGATGCGGCGAAAGTGCTTGAGTTTGTTGAAGCAACATTCGACCAGATGGCGCTCACGGTAGAGCCAGGTATCGTACTCGCGCTTGACCGTGGCCCGCTGATGTGGCGGGATGACCGCTTCACTGCCGCGCTTCTGCAGATACGCGATGAAGTCGGCCCCCGCATAGCCGCGATCCGCCATGACCTGCTGGAAGGTCAACCCATCCAGCAGGGCTTCCGCCTGGGTGCTGTCATGCTGTTGGCCGGGGGTCAAGATGATGCGCAGCGGATTGCCTAACCCATCGACCGTGAGGTGAATTTTGCAACTGAAGCCGCCGCGACTCCGCCCGAGCGCTTGCTCACCGTGTTTTTTTGCGCGCCTGCCGCACAGGGATGCGCGCGCACAATGGTGGCGTCGATCATCCCATGCTCGGTATCAGGATCCGCCGCCACCGCCGCGAGCAGCCGTTCCCAGACACCGGCCACACACCAGCGCACAAAGCGTTTGTACACCGTGTTCCACGCGCCGTATTCGGCAGGCAGCAAGCGCCATTGCGCCCCGCTACGGCTCATCCACTTCACCGCGTCCAGAAAGCGGCGACAGGAGGTTTCATCTCGGCCTAGATAGGCATGCGGCTCCTGGCGCAAGACCTCCCGGAGCTTGCTCCACTCACTGTCGCTCAGTCGTATATCCGTCATGCCTCCATTTTAGGGGGTCCTGCCAAAATGTCAACAGAACCTAACTAGCCATCGCTGGCGTTCGGCCCCAACGGCGCCTATCCGCTACTCTTGCCTGCAGGGGCGCATGGCGCCGCCCGCGTGCCCGTTGCACACGCCACTCCGCTCACCATTGCGCCTGGTGTTCGCCGCATAGCCTGCGTTGGCGCGAGCTTATAACAAGTCCGTCTCGACGATGAGGGTCACTTGGTGGGAAGCCACCGCCAGGAGTCCTCTGCCTGCGCAAGACGAAGGGGTGTCCGTCCCAACGCCAAGGACTCAGAAGGACTTGTTATTATCCGCCCGCCGCCTGCGCTTCGACTGCTGCGATGCCATAGAACGCATAGAAGTCGGCGATTGGCGCGTGGGTGAGCAGCACTTGATACGGGAAGCATCCGGCGTAGTCATCGGCATGCGCCAACGTGGCGACGCTGGCGGTAAAGCGCGCAGCCAGCTCGGCGTTGATGCGCTCGCCATGCCGCAGGAATTGCCCCCACAGGCCACGCCCGATGAGAGGCGCCTGCATCGCCTGCGCCGACGCGCCAAAGGCTGGCGGAAAGAGCCGCCGATACTCCTCCCGATTATACAGCCAGGAGCCACCATGCACATATGCGGCGTCGGGATGCGCTCGTTGGATCGAGGAGAACATGGACCAGAGTTCCGCCCGCCGCGCCTCAGTTCGCAGGTGATGTAGCGGACCGTAACCCGATGCGTCGAGATTGCCGAAGTGCAGGCGAATCGTCTTGGCGTCGGGCTGATACTCATAGGCGAAGCAGCCCCAGCGTGGATAGACGTGATCGGGGATCACGCCCAGCGCATTGCGTTCACAGTAGACCTGATAGGTCCAGGCGCCGTCAGCCTCCGCGTCGTCGCCGCGCAAGCCTGCCAGATAGCGGGCCCAGACCGGATCGTGTGGGTCGAGGTTCCAGTCGAGGCCCAGAATGCGATAGAGCGCTGTGTAATGCAACACCGACTCGTGAAAGGGCTGGCCAGAGATCGCGGACATCCGGCGGGCGAAAAGCAATTGCAGATCGAGGAAGGCTTGTGGATAGAGCATCGCGTGATCCCGATCCCATCGCTCCAAACACAGAGACACGCAGAAAAGAGGCGTCACTCCGCGCATCGTCTGTAAAGAAACGACGCGACTGGACGAACGCCTGTGCTTCTGCGCGCATATATGCGATGCAACAGCTTGCTATCTGATGTCATCATGCTGATGGGCATGACACATCAGGTGCGAGCGGCCCTGCGGCTAGCTGGTGTGGTCGTAGATGTAGTCTACAGCCTCGCCAACCGTGGTGATCTTCTCGGCGTCCTCATCGCTGATTTGCAGCTTGAACTGCTCTTCGAGGGACATGATCATCTCGACGAGATCGAGCGAATCGGCGTTGAGGTCGTCGGTAAACGAGGCGGTTTCTGTGACCTCGCTCTCATCCACGCCCAACTGATCGGCAATGATCGGTTTGAGCTTGGTGTAAATCTCATCTTTTGGCATAGACGACATGGCTACGAGTCCTCCCCTTGGGTGATAGAAGCTGGCGCCTCATGAGATGCAGTAAGTACGGCTCCCAGCACGCCGTTGATGAACCGGCCAGAGGTGTCGCTGCCGAAGAGTTTAGCAAGCTCGACAGCCTCGTTGATGGCGGCTTTGGCTGGCACAGCCGTATTGTACAGCATCTCGTAGATGGCAAGCCTGAGAATGTTCTTGTCAATACGCGCCATCTGCGCGATGGGCCATTCCGGCGCCTTCGCCTGGATCAGCGCATCGAGCGCAGTCAGGTGTTGCAGCGTCCCGGAGACCAGTTCGCCCGCGTATTCGACTACGCGCGGAGGCAGATGGCGCTCCTCCGCATGACGCCGCAACACGGCATCAGCATCGTGGCGCACAGTATCATATTCGTAGAGCGATTGCAAGGCGATGATGCGCGCCTGCCGCCGGACTCCCATCGCCATCGCTACGCGACATCCTGTATATAGACATTGATGGCGCTGACGCCCATCCCCAAAATATGCTCGATGGCGGCGCCGACAGCCGCTTGTGTCTGCGAACCGACCTCCACCATATTCACTCCTGCCTGCACAATCAGGTAGAGGTCAAGCGTCACCTGATCGCCGCGCAGTATCAAGCCCACACCATGGCGCGGCAGCGGACGCCCCAGGAGTTGCGGCCAGCGATTGGTCACGCTCGCCATATGCGCCACACCCGGCACGCCCAGCGCCGCCTGCTCTACCACGGTGCGCAGCACACGCCGCGCGATCCGCACCGAGCCAAGCTGGCTCAGGTCCATTGCAGGCGCCTCGAGATCGCTTGCCTTGCGTGATGACTGTTCGGGCGCTCCATTTCCGTTTGGGGCGCCTTTCACTGTATTCACTGTCTCTGATGTGTTGATCGCGCCTGGCGCTGCACGCATACTCGCCTCCCTCTCAGGGGATCGGCTCTGGTTCATTTTTGCTGGTGATGATGACGCTGGTTGTCCAGGGTTTCAGCGGGTTGCTGGTCCGTTAGCCTGCCTCGTTAGCCTGCCTCGTTAGCCTGCCTCGTTAGCCTGGATCAGTGCGCGCAACTGCAACGCCACCGGCTCGAGGTCAGCCGCTGAGTTGACCGAGAGCGTCGTCACGCCCTTGACAATGCGTTTGACAAGCCCGCTCAACACCTGCCCAGCCCCGATCTCCACGAATGTCGTCACGCCCTGGTCGGCAAGATACGTGATCGTCTTCGTCCATTGTACCGGCGAGACGATCTGCCGCGCCAATTCGTCGCGGATGTCGGCCTCACTGGTGATCGGCGTCGCGCTGATGTTTGAGATGATTGGGATGCTGGCGTCGCGGATCGGCGCCTGGGCCACGGCGATGGCCAACCCTGCGG
>JBDTAI010000508.1:0-6864 GCA_039924685.1 Ktedonobacterales bacterium | reverse complement strand
ACCCTGCGCATTCTTCGCCGTCACCTTCACCCAATACGTTCCCGCCGCCACCGTGCCGCCGCTCACAGCTGTCGCCAGCGCGGGCGCCGGAGGAACCATCACATAGGCCGACGCGCCCAGCACCCAGCGTTCCTCCGTCATCTTCAACTGATAGAGCAGCTCCGCGATCCGTCGCGCCCGCACATCCGCTTCGAGCGAACGCCCACGCCACTGTGCCTGAAAACTCACCGCGTTCATCAGCGAGATCGTCTGCACGGTGTTCTGCATCGCCGCCACCGAGTACGTGACCTGGCTTGGCAGCGCGCCATCCGCCAGCGTTCCCCAGTTGCGTGACGTATCGAACGACGTGATCGCCTTCCAGTGCACCACGTCAGTTCCCTTGCCCCGCCGACGTGGCAACATATTGATCACCGGCGTCACCACCGGCACGATCACCCGCGCAGGCGTCTCCAACTCATAGCCGGTCAGCCCCGTCGCCATCGTGATCGCCCGCGTCGTATCGCGCATCGCCTCCTGCACCAACGCCACCGTCTCATCGCTGATCGTCGGCCCCGCCACACCCGGCGCATACAACCCACTCGCCATCATCTCTACCTATCCTCCCCATGATCCAGACACACATCGTTCACGCGCCAACGCCGATTGTCACCCTGCCACACGGGCGCTCACCTGATACCCCTACACCCGCCGGAATTACCCGTGACGTGAAGGCCATGAACATCGTTCACCACATAGCTCGCCCTTCAGACTGCGAACCTGCCACATGCGATCCTCCCACCCCCTCCTGCTGCAAGCGAATCAACTCCGCCGCAACCGCCACCTGCGCCTGCGGATCGCGCAGCCGACCCGCCAGCGATTGCAGCGCCTGCAACGCCTGCTCCTGTCCCCCCACGTTACGGATAGCCTGCTGCGGATTGCCCGCCGCCCGCGCCGCCGGCCCGCCCGGCAGCGGTTGCGCCTCCAGCAACTCCACCCGCAGCCGCAACTCTGCAAGCGAAAGCGACATCTGATTCACCCCCGCCTGCAAGATCGCCTTCACCCCACTCACCGCCGCATCCAGCAGTTCGAGCCGCCGCGCGCTCACATGCAACCCCTCCGCCAGCGCCCGCGTCACCGCCGCATTCCTGGCAGTTGCGCGCCGTGTCACCGCCCGACCTACCGCCCCTTCGCTACCTGTATCGCTTCTATCGCCCATATCGCCCATATCGTCTGTATCACCAGCGCCCTCGTCATCTGGCTCAGCATCGAGCGCCGCCAGCGCCGCCTCGCACAACGGACACCGACACGCGATCAACAGCCCCTTCGTCGCCGAATGCAGCCGCTCACGCGCATTCCCCTCGGACGTCATCCCCAGCGTCGCCGTAGGTCGAGCCTCCGCCTCCTGTGGCGTCCCCATATCGGGATACCCAGCCATATTCGCGCTGAACGGCCCCTGCGCCCGACTCACCGCACCGCGCTCGTCCGTGGCGCTCCTTGCGGCGCCGACATCGCTTCCTGCATCCACCTGCGCGCCTCCATCGTCGGCGCCATCACCAGTTTCCGCCGCTTCATCCACACCTGCTACCGCACCATCCAATGCATGATCCTTGTCATGCGCAATCGCCACCCACCCCTGCGCCAACGCCCGCTGCGCAATCCCTTCCTCCACCGCGCCTGTTTCCTGCGCCGTCTGAACCAATGACCACAGCGACGGCTGATCCTGCGCTGGCGTGTCCCCTTGCGATTCAGTTGACACCATGACGGGCAGAGTGACAGGCGCCACTGGCGCCCGATGTGACCGACGCCCACGAGGCGCCACTCGTCGAGGCGCATCTGCTGTAGGCGCATCTGGTGGAGGCCCGCCGTCCCCTACATCCCCCACCACACCATCCGCATACGAAGCTTCATCCTCTGTCTCCCCGCTCCTCGCAGGAGCGGGGTCAAGGGTGAAATCCAGCGCATCCAGCAGCGCCACATCCGGCTCCGACCCGCGCACAATCATCACCCCCAGCGCATCGGGATTGCTCGGATTATCCACCAGACTCAGTTCCGCCAGTTCGTAGCGCACCGCCACATCCAGCAGCCGATCCTGCCCGGCCACCCGCCGCTTTTGCCGCTGCCACACCACGTCGCGCGCCCCAATGCTCGCCCCACGCAGCGTCCCGTCAACCACCTTCTCCCAGGTATCTTGCGCCCCACGCGAGATACGGACCCGCACATATACCCGCCGCGCCTCGTCCTCGCAGCGCACCGCCACCCGCGAACCCACCGCCTTCCGGTCGTGCATCTCACGCACATTGCCGATCCAGCGTGTGAACGCATCCCGGCTCGCCGCATAGTCGAAGATCGTCCCATGCGCGTCAACCGCCTCACTCGTCGCGCATAGCTCGATCTCGCGCCGCTCCGCATCCACCCGCACAATCGGCGCATACCCCACCCGCCGCACCGTTGCAGACTGATCCTGATCGTGATCCCTTGCCTGCCCATCTTGCACATCTTCCAGCGCCATACCCACCTCCGCGCCGCCAGTCTCAGCTACCACCTCCATCGTCGCCATCCGCGTCACCCTCTCTTTGCCTGATTCGCCACTTTTGCCCATCCCCAACCATCCCCACCACACAAAAACGCCGCCCTCAGCCCGAACCTCCCCCACAACGCGACCCCAGACGATCCACCCAAAGCATGTGGATCGCTCCTATCGCATCAGGAGCTTCGAGCGAGAGCGGCGTCTTGCTTAGGACTCACCGCCAGCGCATACCCCGGTCAACCAGCCAGGAACCAGAAAACCTCACGCCTACTGCACAATTACAGCGCGCCCAACGCACTCATACGGCGTCTTGATGCACAAAGTATAGAACGCACGTTCGATAAATACAACCCCTGCGGCGCCCTACCCGCAACCCCACGTCCACACTTGTTGGTCATTGCCGAGAATTGTCGAGAATTGTCGAGAATTGTCCACAGATTCCCTGCCGCACATCTCCAGCCCGCGCAGGTGGGCTTCGTGGCGCGCTCAGCGCCCCCAGGCGCGAGTTCACCCGCTGGCTGGCTAGTCGGTCGTCAAATGATATTCACCGAGCGCCCCACCAGCACCACCAGCACCGTCACCGAGATCAGCGCCTCCGCCATCATCAACAGCTTCGCCTGCCGTGAGAGCGGCATCGTATCCGCCGGACTCAGCGCCGTCGCCGAGCAGAACGCCAGAAACAGGTAATCCACAAACCCCGGCTTCCATCTGCCCTGATCGCCACCCATCTGTTGCGGAAACTGAAAATCCGCCGCGCCATGGCCATGACGAAGCCGCATCATAGGTCCGCCCCCATCCGTCTCCCAGTACCACACCGCAAACACCAGCACGTTCATCACCCAGATCGCCACACCCGCCCGCAACAACTGCCCACCCCCATTGAACGAGGGCAGTTGCGACACCAGCGCGATCACCGACGAGACCAGCGCCAGCGTCACCACCGCCAGCAACGCAAACGCCAGCCCACGCCGCACCCGGTGCGACAGCGCCACCCGCTCACTCGCCAGCGCAATCACTATTGGCACAAGCATAGCTACTTCCAGCGCCAGCACCACCCAATACGGAACCACCTGCAACTGTCGTGGCAAAATGATATACAGCGCGCCGATCAGCAACGATCCACCAGTGGCCAACACGAACTGCGCCACATCCGGCGTCCCAGCGCGCATCCGCTGCTTCGGCTCCGGCGAGCGTGGTGCGTCCTTCACACCTGTTAGTTCCTGTGCTTGCTGTGGCTCCTCTGGCTCTGGCGACGCCGCTGAACCAGCCGAACGAGTGGAAGCCATACACCTACCCCCAATATCCGACGATCTTGTACACAGAGATTGCCAGGATGCTACTTCCCACAAGCATACGCTATGATCACTATACTATCCAACTTGTCAGCCAGAAGGAAGTCGCTCATGTCAGCAGACGATGCAACGCCCCCAAACGTTGCGGGCCAGCCATCGCAGCCCGGCGCCATCATCCGCGTCATCGCCGTTGGCAATCGCATTAACCTTGCCGCCGCCGCCACCGAGGCCAGCTACTGCGCCGAACTCGAGCGCATCGTCGGGCTGGCCGTTCCCCATCTCGCGCCCGACCACCCCAACCTGCTCGTCCTCACCGAAGTGTTGGGGCTGCCTGCCGCCCTCACTGGCCCACCTGGCGCGCTGGCACGCCGCGCCCCCACCGCCAGCGCTGCCCTCACCGTGCTCGCCCTTGCTCATCTGCCGCGTATCCAGCGCATCCGCCAGCACTGGCCGCGCATCTCCTTTGCGCGCGCCCTGCTGCTGGCCCGCGCCGACGCCCTCTATCGCCCCTTCGCCGCCACACTCTCACGTCTTGCCGCCACCCATTCTACCCACATCGTCGCCACAACCCTTGCCCCACATGGCCACATCTCCGCCTACCCAGACGAGATCGCCTGCTGGGGGCGCCCCGGCGCCAAATCTGCCTACGTACCCGATGGCCCAGAGGTCTACAACGCCGCCCTGGTCTTTGGACCTGATGGTCGCCTGCTCGACCGCGTAGACAAAGTCTTCCTCACCCACAGCGAACGTACCCTACTCGATCTCACCCCTGGCAAACTGGACAATGTGCGTGTGATCCCCACCAGCGCCGGCCGTCTGGGCGTCGCCATCAGCCTCGACGCCTTCACACCTGACTATCTACGCCATCTCGATGCGCAGCAAGCCGAGATCGTCGTCCAGCCCGACGCTAACGATCAACTCTGGGCTGCTCCCTCCCAAACGCATCGCTGACAGCCCGCTGAATGGCTCAACTCCGTGCTTGGCTCCATCCAGCCACACTATCCCCATTTGCGCTACAACATCTGCGCCATGCAGGCCGGCAATTTCTTCGACACCCCCTTCGACGGCCAATCCAGCATCACCGCCCGCGACTGGGAAACGGCGCCAACCCAAACATCCCGTGAAGAAGACGCCTCATCTCCAGCCCACGCAGGCGGGCTTCGCGCCCCGCAGGGGACCTCAGGTGCGGCTCCAGCCGCTGGCCCGGCGCCCCTGCCGCGTATAACTCCCACCTTCATCGGCGTAGACGACCATCGCCACACCGTCACTGGCGAGCCGCTGACTGGCCACTTCGTCGCGCTCGCCCCCTGGGTCGCCCCCGATCCCATCACGGGTAATCCCGCGCTCACCCTCCCCGAACGCCGCGAACGCCTCAACGAGATCGCCCGCGCCCTGCTGCCCGGCCACCCCAACGCCAACGCCTACCGCGAATCCGTCATCTGGGCCGACCTGCCTATCACCAGCGCCCAACCCGACAATTGACGCCCCATCACCGCATGGCATACACTGCAAACCTACACAGGATCGCATGCTACATCTCATACAATTTTCGCCACTCTGGCTGATTCACAGCCTGCGGAGGCAGGCTTCACGTCCGTCAAGACTTCAGGCGCGGCTTGAGCCGCTGGCCATTGCCACCGCACAGGAGATCATCACCATGACCACCCCAAACACCTCACCGCCCGCCTCATCCACGCTGCTCGACCAGTTCTACACAGGCTGGGAAGCCTACCAGCAGATGCTCGTCAAGGCCGTCGCGCCGCTCACTCCCGACCAGCTTGCCCTGCGCGCCGCGCCCCACATGCGCACGATCGGCGAACTCGCCGCCCACATCCTCGGCTGCCGCGCCGGATGGTTCCATTTTGTCCTGCGCGAGGGTGGCGCTGAGTTCGACGAACTCGCCGAGTGGGACATCCCCAACGCGCCTGCCCGCAACGCCGCTGAACTCGAAGAGGGACTCGAAACTACCTGGCGCCTGCTCAAAAGCTGCCTCACCCGCTGGACTCCCGCCGACCTCGACGCCACCTTCACCGACCCCGACGACGGCCAAACCTTCACCCGCCGCTGGGTCGTCTGGCATGTCCTCGAACACGACCTGCACCACGGCGGCGAACTCAGCCTCTCCCTCGGCATTCACCACCTGGCCGGCCTCGAAGACATGTGACCATTGACCGACACTGCGCAGGCTGGCGCCTTCTCCGGCCCGCGCAGGCGTGTCTCTCGTGGCTAACGGCCCCCAGGCGCGGCTTCAGCAGAGACGCGCCAACGCAGTGAGACGTGAGCCAGAGCGAACGGAGCGGCTCTGGCCGACCGTCCTCACACTCGCCGCGCCATCCGCGAATAGGCATGTCCCTTCGCTCGCAGGTCCAGCCGGTTGAACCACCCGAAGGCGCTCTGGCTGACGGTCAATCCCTGCTCCTTCAGTCGCGCCTCCATCCCCACCAACAACTCGCGCGCCACCGCCGGAGTCGCCAGCCGCTCCACAAAGAGATGCGCAAACGAGTGCAGCGCCACCGTCTGCGTCCCCAATTGCCGTGCCGTCTGCATGATCGCCGCTACCGCCCGCTGCTCCACCCCGGTGGTATCCTCCTCATCCACCGCCTCCGCCGCCACAAACACCACCAGCCCTTCGCCAATCGTCACCGTCTGCGGCTCATCATCCGCCACCGGCGAGCGCCCGCGTGTCGTCGGCTCCGCAGTGAAGCCATCCACATGCCACATCAACAGCCGCATCGCCCACCTCCTGCTTGTACTCGCAGAATCATACGCGCATCTCACTTCACATAATACACCTGGCACATCGTACAGGCAAAAAAAGCCCCCTCTCCTCGTAGGAGAACGGGCCTGGGGACGAGATTCACCTCTTTGGCTCCAGCAGAAACACACAGTGGCCGGTCTGCGTCTGGCATGCACACTCCACTTCGCGCACCATCAGCGCATCTTCCAGTTCCACATAGCGCAGCGTCGCCTCAATCGAAGCCACCCACACCGCGCAGCCAGGCGTAAACCGGCGAATACGTCCACGCGCATAGAGATTACTGTAGTGAACCAGCCAATAGGCGCCGG
>JBDTAI010000507.1:0-4225 GCA_039924685.1 Ktedonobacterales bacterium | reverse complement strand
ATGTATAACTCGCACTATCGCGACTCTGGCCATGCGACAACGCTAGGCATCAGCGAGAAGTGGGAGCGCGTGCTGTGCTACCTTTTCGTCTGGGTGTCAGGGCTGATCCTGCTGGTGGTGGAGCGGCAGAATCAGACGGTGCGACGTCACGCCGCCCAGTCGGTGGCGGTCTTCGGCGTGTTGAGTATTCTGCTCTGGCTGGCCGGAACATTTGGCAACTTCCTGGGGCAGATTCCGCTGATCGGCTGGGTCTTCGGGCTGGGCTTCGGCCTGGTTGCCTCAATCGTCGGCCTGGTCTACTTCGTCGCCTGGATCGGCCTGATGCTGCTGGCCTACTTCAGACCCAACACCATCATCACCGGCCCGCGCTCATCGCGCTACCTGTAGGAACATCCAACCCGCGCCTATGAGGGCCAGTGTTTCGAGGAGGGGATCGTCGTATCCATCGGGCCAATCGGGCGCTTGCCCCGCGTTGGCGCCGGTTGCGTCGGCCAGAGAGGCGGCGCTGGCTGCTGGGTCGGATGCGCTGGACGTGATGGAACGGCGCGCTGGCCCGGCGTCGGTTGCGGCTGCTGCGTTGGCTGCTGCTGTGGCCGTGGGGGATACCAGGTCTGCTGGCTAGCAGGGCGGCCAGGGGGCAACTGCAATGATTGCTGACCCATCGGTTGCTGCGACGGATACGAGGGATACCAGGTCTGCATCGGCTGTGACGCTTGTGACGCTTGTGACGCTTGTGACGCTTGTGTCTGCTTGCGAATGTCATCGTTCAGGATACGCGCACTATAGAGCGCCCAGCCGATCTGCAACGAAAGCTGCGGAATCGCCGAGATGCCCGCTGTAGGAGCCAGAAACGTAATAAAGACGATATTCACGACAATGCTGACCGCCAATTGCAGCAGGCCGGTCTTCCAGCGACCTTTCGCCAGCCAGCCGACACCATGCAACCCCAATATTGCACCCGGAACCAGTTCCAGAAAATAGGCGATAGACACGTTGCGCTCCCGCTCGAGGCGATCTTCCGCCCCCACCACCCGGCAACTCATCCAACTGACATTCACGTGCGGCGATACATACGCTACCGATACATACGCTACATGGTATAGCTGTCTGACACAAAACACAAGGAGTATAGGAAAATAGACGTCGCGTTCCAGCCAATGGTTGTCTGCGCCGCCACTCACGAGTGATCGTCCACTACGCTCACTCCGCATACAGTATACAACTGCCGCCGCTTCGCTGCATAGCGTGTAGCCCGCTTCGTCATAGCCGTGTGATGGTTGCCTGTGACGCGCGGTATGGGGATCAATGATGCGCGTCGCGGGAATACGTGCGCGCGCCGAGCCAGGCGACCACTACCCCTATTGCCAGCGCCGGAGCGCCAACGATCAGCAGCGCCAGCGCCTCGCGTTCATGCAGCGCCGTCGCCAGTATGCCCACCGCCGAAGACGCCCACACATCGCCTAGCAGATGGGAAAACAGTCCAGCAATTGCCACCGCCGTTGCCCGCAACGCTGGGGGTGTCGCGTCCTGCGTCACCGCCGTCAGTGGTCCGGCAGGCAGATTGAGCGCCAGCACTGTGAGGATGCCAGCCACCACAAACACGGGCAGCGCATGCGTCAGCAACATCACCGTATAGCAGGGGATCGCCAGCGCGAAGCCTATGCAGGCGGCCAGCACCCGCCCGCCAACGAAGCGCCTGCCCAGCCAGTCAGAGACATACCCTCCCAGCAGCACGCCGCACACACCGCCTCCAACCACCAGCAAGCCAGTAATCAGCGCCGCATGGCTTGCGCTCAGATGAAACGGCCCTTTCTCGGAGCGGACATAGATCGTCAGGAAGGTGACGGCGGGCGTGATCACAAGGAATGAGAGTGCCTGCAAGGCGATCACCAGCCAGAGCGTGCGTATGCGGACAACCTGCGCGATATGCGCCCGCGCAGTCTCCCATACCGAGCGCATATCCTGCTTGCGCTGCTGCCCGCCACGGTGCGGCGTTCCCTGGGGTGTATCGTCCACAAACCACATCAGCGCGGCAAGCGCGAGGCCAGGCAGCCCCGTTACCAGAAAAGCGACACGCCAGGCGAGATGCGCCGGGAACCAGGCGAAGAAGGCCGCGCTGATGGCGAAGGCCAACGCCGTTCCCAGCAGTTGCCCCACCTGCCAGCGGCTCATCACTCGCGCCCGCTGCTCTCTGGAATAATAGGCGCTGAGGATCGCCGTGCCTGCGGGATAGTAGCTTGCCTCGCCGACACCGACCAGCGCGCGGGTGGCACAGAGACTGCCGAAGCCGAGCGCAAACGCCGCTCCACCGCTCATCAGGCTCCACAGCGCCACCCCAGCCGATACCACCTTGGCCCGTGAGATGCGCAGATCGGCAAGCAGCCCCAATGGCAGCGCGGCGAGTGTATACACCAGCAAAAAGGCGCTGCCAAGCCAGCCAATCGCGCTATCGGTCAAGTTGAACTGCGCCTTGAGCGTGGGACCGACCGCAACCACAATCAGGCGGTCGAGGTAGTTGAGCGTGTTGATGGCGAACATCAGCCAGAAGACCCACGCCGCCCGCCGGATATGCCAACCTGAACGCACCGCCACTGGCGGCGAACTGCTGATAGCCGCACTATCGCCATCCCCGGCGCCGGCATGGGGGAACGCCAGCGGTTCCTCCAGCGAGGAGCGTTGGCTGTCGGCAGTGTCTTCTGGCTGCATATCGCCGATAGATTGTGACGGTTCGGTAGATCGCATAACGCCTACAAATCATCCCATACGTGTTCACTGTTGTGTTGCGGTTGTGTTGTGGTATTCACGGCCATACCCTTTAGAATACGCTGATTGACCAGAAAGACGCCAGTGAATGCGCCCAAAAAGGATCCAGGATCACACTTCAGGGCGATGGGAACAGTGAGAGTATAGCGTCTATACATGAAATACACATGATAGCCCAACAACGCCTATGGCATCAGATCATGCCGTGTGGATGGCGATAAAGCGGTCCCAGCCTGCATAGTCGGCAACGACACGCCATGTCGCCTGGGGGAAGGTTGCGCCTGTCAACGTTTCGATGGCGGCGCGCTGATCGTAGCCGAACTCCAGATAGAGGCTGGCATGTGGGCGCAGGTGGTGGGGAGCAG
Organism: Ktedonobacterales bacterium; assembly: GCA_039924685.1. Taxonomy (GTDB): domain Bacteria; phylum Chloroflexota; class Ktedonobacteria; order Ktedonobacterales; family JADMIN01; genus JBDTAI01. The sequence goes on along the minus strand of JBDTAI010000507.1, from coordinate 1,097 downwards.
TGGCGAATAGGCGGCGCAGATGGCCAAGTCCGTCGTCGGCGCCATAGAGTGCCAGCGCAGGCTCATAGCGACCCACATCGGCGACCAGTGTGGATGCATCATCCGGCGCGACGTAGGGCAGGTTAGCAAGCAACACGTCCACTGGCTCAGGCAGTGGCGCCAACAGGTCGCCCTGCAAGCAGGTGACACGTTCCGCAACGCCCAACCGCTGCGCATTCTCGCTGGCCAGCGCCAGCGCGTCAGCGGAAACATCAGTGGCGTAGAGGCGTGTCAGTCGCAGCTCCAGCGCGGCGATGGCGAGCACGATGGCGCCACTGCCTGTGCCGATGTCGGCCACCAGTGGCGGTCCGTCGGGCGCCTGTGTCAGTCGCGCGTGGATCTCTTCCAGCGCCGCCTCGACCAGCAGTTCCGTCTCTGGGCGTGGGATGAGCGCCCGCGCATCACTGAGAAACGTCAGTCCCATGAACTCACGCTGCCCGATGAGATACGCCACCGGCTCATACGCCACCCGTCGCGCCACCAATCCGGCATAGCGCGCGGCCTGCTCCGGTGTCAGTGATCGCTCTGAATAGGCGAGCAGTGTGGCGCGTGTCGCGCCAGTGACATGCGCCAGCAACACCTGCGCATCAAGCTCCGGCGTGGGCAGATCGGGAATCGTCCGCAGCCAGCCGCCCGCCAGCGAGAGCGCCGCGCCCCAGGTCGTTGCCAGCGCCAGCGCCTCATGCCGCTCCTGCTCTTCGTCCACCATGAGCATCTCACCTCGCCGCTCCAACCACCGCTCAGGATGTGATGATCGCGCGGGGCTTCAGTTCCACTGTCCGCTATGCGCAGGGCATTATGCTCGTTCACAATGTGATCGGGTACTGATCATCTGGCCCCCATAGGGATGAGCCGTGGTCTTCAAGCCACGAGCCACCGAGTACGATCCAGGACCCGATTGCGTTAACCCGATTGCGTTAACAACCACCAGTATGCCCGCGAGCCTCAGAATGCGTAGGTGATTGGAGTGTTGCCCCTCAGCGGCTGATCATAGACCTTCTTCGCGCCTTGCAACAGCGAGGCGAATGTGCCAGCGTTGCTCACCACGGTTGGCGCCG
>JBDTAI010000506.1:0-9501 GCA_039924685.1 Ktedonobacterales bacterium | reverse complement strand
ACCTGCACAGCGCTCACCTTCACCGGACTTTCGAAGAGGAAGACCATCATGGCGTAGGGTTGCTGACCTGCGACTCCCAACTGCTCCTGCGAGTAGATGCTCTTCGTGTCAATGGTCGGCAGGCCGTATTTCGGATCGGCCAGCAGCTTCTGTACGGCAGCCTCTTCGCCTGGCCCAATGGGGCGGCTGAAGGTGACATAGATATACTGCCCATGTGGGAAGATGCTGCCAATCTGGTGCGAGGCAAAGACCTGCGCATCCTGGGCGCCCGCATGCCTGAAGGCGTCCTGCACCTGTGTGGTGGTTACGCCGTTATTGGCGAACCGCAGGCTGACCGTCGTGCCGTTGGTAAAGTCAATGCCCAGGTTGAGATGCCAGAAGATCAGCGCCAGCAATCCAGGGACGATTACCACACCGGAGATCAGAAAGAACCAATATCTGTAGCGCGTGAGATGGTACACGTCTATTCCTCCGCCCCGTCTGCCGGGCTAATGCTATCGCTGCTTGCACTGCCGGTTGCGCTGCTGGCCGTTATCGCGCCTGCGCGCGGGGTGCGCCCGTTGCGGCTGACCTGACCTACACCGGCCAGCGCCTCCTCGGAATTGCCCGCCACCGTGTCGTCGGCGCCCTCCATCATACCGTCGCTCTCGTCGCTATCCGCAACATCGTCCGCGTCTTCCGCGTCAACCACGGCGCGCGCGGGCGCAATCACTGCACGCGCTGGACGCACCGCAACACGCGCGGCAGGCCGGTTGTAGCGTCCGATGTTGAGCGCGCTGGTGGGCAGACCGTAGAGGACGGGGTGGGTGGCGATGCCGGAGAAGACCAGCAGCGTCAGGAAGTTGCGTGTCACCACCACAGCGGTGAAGAGGCTGATCAAGACGCCAATGGCAAGGTTGGTGGCGAAACCGACGATGATCGTCGCGCCAAAGTTGTTGCCGAACCAGTAGAGGATCGCCGCCGTGATCAGCGTCGAGGCGTTCGAGTCGCGGATCGAGGGCCAGGCGCGCTTGAAGCCCAGGTCAATTGCCGAGGACATCGTGCGGCCTGCGCGTAACTCCTCTTTCATGCGCTCGAAGATCAGGATGTTGGCGTCCACCGCCATACCAATCGTCAGGATCAACGCCGCGATGCCTGCCAGCGAGAGCGTGACGCCCAGCAGCTTGATCACCGCGAAGAGGAAGAGCGAGTAGAGCACCAGCGCCAGATTGGCGAGCAGCCCCGGCAGGCGGTAGTAGATCAACATGAAGATCACCACCAGCCCCAGGCCGATCAGCGCGGCGCGGATGCTGTTGTCAATCGCCTGCTGGCCGAGCGTCGGCGAGAGCAACTGTTGACTCGCCACCGTCAATGGCAGCGGCAGGGCGCCATACTTCAGTTGAGTGGCCAACGCCTGCGCATCGGTGATGCTGCCAATGCCGGTGATCTGGCCATTGCCGGTGATCTCGCTCTGGATCGTCGCCGACTCGATTACCTTGTTATCCAGCGTGACGGTGAGCGGCTGGCCGGTGTGGGAGCGGGTATAGTCGGCGAACGCCTGTTTGGCGCTGCCCTGAAAGGCGAAGGTCACGATTGGGGAACCTGTGCCGCCCTGACCACTGCTGGTATCGAGCGTGGCGCTGATGCTGTTGGGGTCGAGTTGCGCGCCAGTGAAGACCGTTTTATATTGGCCGGGCGTCACCAGTGAGCCAATCGGCAGGATCTGGCCGCTGGTGTCAATGATGTTCATCTGGCCAGTCTTACCGATCAGATTGATGGCGGCTCTGTCATCGGTGACGCCGGGCAACTGCACCAGAATGCGATTGCTGCCCTCTGCGCGCACGGTGGAGTCGTTGAGGCCCAGCCCACCGCTGACACGCTTCTGCACGGCATTGATCACCGCAGGCATCGCCGAGTTGATGTCGCACTTGGGATTCGCCGTGGGACAATTGGCCTGCAAGACGATCTGTGCGCCGCCGGTGAGGTCAAGCCCCTGGCTCACCGTAAGGTTGTTGTTGTATCCGGCGAGGTGGATGCCTGGCGTCTTGGGCAGGTCCACGTAGATCGCCCCTGCCGCCAACAAGAGGATGAACAGCAGAAAGAGAACAGAACGAACGGTACTACGACGCATGGAGAGATGCCCCCTCGCTTGTGATCCAGAGTGATCCTGGTGATGTGCTGGGCCCGCTGGAGAATGACCATTGGAACGCGGCAAGGCGGTCTGCACGCTGTCTGCACAATGGCGGTATTCAACGCTATTCAGCCGAAGTATACCTGTTCACGGGATACCTGTCAAATCGCATAGGCGCCTCTCTCACGCCAGACACCATCAGGGCTGGCGACCTCTGAGAGCAGGTTTTGCAACCCCACGCGCTGCTATGCAAAACTCGCACACAAGCGACAGGCGCCACTGGCGCATTCGGCACACTTCAAGACGGTTTGGCGCCGCGTGGGGCAACAGATCACGTAGATCGCGCATTAGCGCGCATTAGTGTGTGGGTTGGATGTAGGTTTCGCTCACAACGACGACGGGAAGCGGCAATGGGCGTGACTTCAGATAGGCCGCGAGCGCCTGCGCGTTGGTCTGCGAGCCAAGTCCCGTGATCTGCGCCTGCCCGTCAATCTGGCTCTGAATTGTCGTGCTCTCGATGATCACGTTATCCAGCGCAATGGTGAGCGACTGGCTGATGTGCTGTTCCGTATAGTCGGCGAACGCCTGCCTGGCGCTGCCCTGAAAGGCGAAGGTGACGATGGGTTGGCCTGTGCCGCCCTGACGTGTGTTCGCGTCCACTGTCACGGTGACGCTGTTGGGGTCGATCTGCGCGCCGGTGAAGACGACCGGATACGCTCCCGGCTGAACCATCTGGCCAACGGGCAGGATTTGGTCGCCAGTATCGAGGATGTCTATCTGCCCCCGCTTGGCCAACACGTCCGCAACGCGCGGCGTGTTCTGCGTTCCCGGCAGGTCCACCTGGATGTGCGTGGCGTCGAGCCGCTTCACGCTGGCGTCCGCGATGCCCAGCCCATTCTGCGCCCGCTGGGTGAGGATGCTAATCTCGTTCTGCATCTGCGCCGCGATAGTGCAGTGGGTATCAGTCGCCGGGCAGGCAACCTCCAGCGTCAGCCGCACACCGCCATTCTGCGCCAGCGTCTGTGGCGTGTGGAACACGCCGTTGAAGGGCAGTCCGCAGCCCGCAATAGCCACCACCATCAGCGCCAATGTCAGCGTTGGCAGCCAGGTCGTTCGTCGTGTCGTGCGCATCGTGTGCCACCGCATGGATCTCTTCCCCACTTTGTTGCAGAGCGCCGCTACCGAGCGCTGCTGCAGCTCAGTCCTCGATGCCGACCCATCCCTGACGCACTGCCCTTGTAGAAACGAAAGAATGCTACACAAAGATACGCGGGCTGCACACCATCGCGCTGCGTCAGACCATAGTGTGCTATACTACCGAAGAGCGCAGTGCTAGAACACCCGTTCACAAACATCTCCCGCCTGCGCAGGCGGGCTTTGTGGCCGATCCGGCCCAGAGGCGCGGGTGTACCCGCTGGCCGACTACTGGCCAAATGACACTGGCCCACTCGCCCACTTCGGAGAATACTGCCCATGTCCGCAGCAGAGGATCGGCTTATGTCGCCTACATCGGGTGATGACGACCAGCACGAAAGCAGCCTGCGTCCACGACGGCTCGACGACTACATCGGCCAGGACCAGGTGAAAGAAAACCTGCGCATCCTGCTCGAAGCGGCGCGCAAACGCGGCGAGGCGCTCGATCATGTGCTGCTCTATGGGCCGCCGGGGCTGGGCAAAACCTCGCTCTCGCTGATCATCGCCGCTGAGATGGATGCGACAATCCGCATGACCTCCGGCCCTGCCATCGAACACGCCGGCGATCTCGCCTCGATCCTCACCGCGTTGAACGAGCGCGACGTCCTCTTCATTGACGAGATTCACCGCCTGAGCCGCGTGGTGGAGGAGCGGCTCTACTCCGCCATGGAGGACTATGCGCTCGACCTGATCATCGGCAAGGGGCCAGCCGCCCGCACGGTGCGCCTGCCGCTCAAGCCCTTCACCGTCGTCGGCGCCACCACCCGCGTCGGCGCGCTCACCGCTCCCCTGCGTGACAGGTTCGGCGCGATCTACCGGCTGAAATACTACGACGACGACGCGCTCAGTCACATTCTGCGCAGGTCAGCCAACATCCTGCGGGTGGAGATGGATGAAGATGGCGTCGGCGAGATCGCCCGCCGCTCGCGTGGCACCCCGCGTATCGCCAACCGCCTCTTGCGCCGTGTGCGCGACTATGCCCAGGTGCGCGCCGACGGCGTGATCACCCGCGTAGTGGCACGCGCCGCGCTGATTGCGCTCGAAGTGGATGATCGCGGCCTCGACCCCTCCGACCGACTGATCCTGCATACGATCATTGAGAAGTTCGACGGCGGGCCGGTGGGCGTAGAGACGCTGGCGGCCAGCACCAGCGAAGAGGTCGAGACCATCGAGGATGTCTACGAGCCATACCTGTTGCAACTGGGCTTTCTGGCGCGCACGCCGCGTGGGCGCATCGCCACCCGCCTCGCCTATGAACACCTCGGCATTCCCTACCACGACGATCCCAACCTGCGCTCGCTCTGGGACGACCCCAACGTCCCCATCGAGTAGGTTCGAGTGAGCCAACCGGATGAGTGACCATGCTGCACGAGCGACAACAGACAGCCTGATCGGAGCGTTACGCCAACCGATCAGGCTGTCTGTTCAGGCATATGCGCCCTTGCTCGAGAACAGCTAGAAGCTGATTTCGTCCGCCAGGAAGCGTGTCCACAGCAGCACAACGCCCAGACCACCCATCAGCGCGAAGAAGGCGATTGGCCCCCCCCATTTCGGATCACGGAAGTCGAAGAAGAGCGACAGCGAAAGCCAGACAATCGTGGCGGAAACAGCCATTCCCAGCTTGGTCGCCTCGACCGGCGCCCGCCAGAAAAGTTGCACCCCCAGCCAGATCAGGCCGAGCGCCAGAATCACACCGTAGTGGATGGCGCCTGCCTGCACACGGTCAAACGGTGTGGTGGGACCGGCAAGATACTCATATTGCAGGAACGGCGCGACAAAGGCAAGCACGAAAATCAGCGCCAGCAAGCCGCTCACAAGCGGCTTCGGGCTACGAGCAGCGGTCATGAATGATGGTCCTTTCAGCGTGGGCAAGCGCCCCCTGGACAGCCACCGACCACCGACGACTCCTGAGACACAACGGCGGTCAAACTGCGCAAGGCGCTTTCCCTATCATTCTAACGGGGCCGCCCAGCAATTGCAAGCACCTGGGAGAACAAAGGGAACAGCAAACCCCAAAAACGGCGCCCCCAACACGTCCGGGTGGCGCCGGAGATGTGCGGGAGACGCCGCATATACGCCGCTATACACTGGGGAAGCTGTTCCCGGCCTTGAAAGGCCGACGCACGGTGACGTTGGGCCTGAAGGCCCTTCACAGAAGGAGATTGCTGAAAACAGGTCAGGAGACGCGCAGGGCGTGCAGCGTCGCGTCAATCGTCTGCCAGTTCTCCTGACGGCGTACCTCCACCAGCCGGGCGCGTGGCGCCGCACCGCTCTGTATGAACTGGACGCCATCTCGCCCCTGCTGCTGCGACTGTTCCTGGCTGGCAAGCCAGTTTTCCAGCGCCTCGGCCCACACGTCTTCGGGGGCGCGTCCCAACACCTGCGCCACCAGCGCCGTTGCGCGGATCAGCGTCGCCGTGACGCCGCGCTCGTCAGTTCGTTCGCCCACGCGCCCCACCTGCGCCGCCTCCGCCACATGGGGAGCCTGGGGGATGTCATGCAGGGCTTGTGACGCCTGCTCCGCCGTCGCCTCACGCGCCACCTCACGCCAGCGTGGGGCCACCGGCGCCACCGTTGCCGCCACTGGCGCAAAGTACACAAACGACGCCGCGCGCAGATCGGCATGGGCGCTGCCCAGCGTTGCGCCGCTCGTGTGGGCGCCAGCCGCAGCAGTGGCCAGTGTGGCGGACGCCCCATCCAGACCGCCATCAGCGCCATTCATGCGCGCCGTCGCGTCGCCCTGCTGGGCCAACCATGCCGCCTGCGCCGCATTCGCCACACGCGGGCGAGTATGCGCACCGCTCCGCTGGCGTTCCAGCTTCCGTTCAACTCGTTCGGCTCGTTCAATTCGTCGGGAACCGCTGGATTGTCCAGCGCGTCCAGACCACTCAGACCACAACCATCGCATCGCCTGACCTCCGTTCGTGTCTCACCCAGCGTTCACACGTCTACGCCGCCGCTCTACAGTGTTTCGTCGCCCACTCGTCAATAGAACTTTTGTTCTATATTTTCTAGAACGACTGATCCTGGCCTGCGGTCACAGGAAGTCATGAGGGTCATGAGGGTCATGAGGGTCATGGGAGTCACTTGGGAGTTTCCGGGACATCCGCGCCATCACCTGGAGGTCATGGCAGCCAATAGCAGAAGCCTCCCAGAGCGCATCAGTCGTAGTGACCTGATGTGATCCCGGAAGGCTTCCTGTGGCGCGTATTGCTTACGTCACGGATAGCTCATGCTTGTGGCATAGCCTGGATTCCCGCAGATTGCGGCGGATTCTCGCAAGGCGGCGTTAGCAGCTTTGCGCGAAGGTCGGCGCCAGCGTGGTATCAAGATATGAATAGGCGCCCACCGCATCCAGTAACAGATGGCAGTGGGCGTGCGCTATTTTGCATATAGCGAGCGGCGATTCGTTGAGCTAGCTGCGAATCTCGCCGACCAGTGAAAGGTTGATGAAGAGGTCACAACTCTGGCGCAGGATCAGCGCGGCGGAGTCGTCGAAAGCAGCGACCTCCACGCGCACCCCATGATCCGAGCAATAATCAAGCAGCGGCAGGAAGTCGCTGTCGCCGCTCACCAGCATGATCGTATCAATCGCCCCCGCGTCTACCATACGCACCACATCCATGCAGAGGTCGAGGTCCATATCGGCCTTCTTCGCTCCGCTGGAGAACGTCTTGTAGTTCTTGGTGGTGATACGATAGCCCAGCCCCTTCACCACGGAAAGGAAGGTCTGTTCGGCATTCGGCTCCGGGCTGGTGGGCGCATAGGCATGGGCGCGAATCAGCCGTCGGTTGCCGCGCAGAAAGTCGAGCATCCGCCCGAAGTCTATGTTGACACGCAGGTTGCGCGCCGAGTAGAGCACATTCGCCACATCCACGAAGACGCCCACGCGCTCCGTCGAGGGCATCGCTGGCAACATCACCGTCATGCCCGGCGTCTGCTGGCGGCGCAGTTCGTTGAGCAGGCGGTCTGTCTGCTGCTGCACGGCGTCTTTGATCACCGCGCCAAGCTGGTTGGCCGACATCGGCGGCGTATCCACACCACGCTCCGTCCGCGTGGGCCGGGGATAGGTCGTGGAACTGTAGGTGGTATCACGCGCCGGTCCCGCCACGCCACGCGGTTGCGGGCCAAATCCACGCGCCATCGACGGCTCTGGGGCGCCATACGCCCCAGAAGGGCGACCACTCTGCTGTTGCTGCTGCTGCTGTTGCTGCTGCTGTTGCGCTGGCCCGCCCCAACCCTGCTCCTGGTAGGATTGATATGGCTGGTAGGATTGATATGGCTGCTGCTGATATGGCGCCTGTGACTGCGCTGCCTGTTGCGCTGATTGCTGTGAAGTGCGCTCACGGGGCGCGACGCCATAAAGGTCCGGCAGATCGGCGAAGATATCAGCCTCATCATAGTCGCCGTAGCCCGCTGTCGCGCCGTTGTAACCCGGCGCTCCGGTCGCTCCGGTCGCTCCCGCCGTCTCACTCGTGGCAGTGGCGCCCTCATTGCGCCCGTTGCGTGTTGGCGTGGGGGGCGTATAGGCGCGTGTCGTGCGGCGTGGGCGTGTGGCGGCTGAGGTAGCTGGGGCGGCCTCACGGGTGGCTTGCGGCGCTTCCTGTGGCGTCGGCGACGGTTGCGCGGTCACCGCCTCGGCGTCCTCCTCATCCTCATCCTCGTCGCCATCCTGACCATCCTGATCATCCTGGCCGTCTTGCACCTCGTGGACACTATGGCGCAGGGCAGAGGTGCTGCGGCGGCGGCGGCGGCGGCGGCGCGAGGTTCCCTGCGCATCCTCACTGACTTCACCACCTTCCCTGTTCTCACCACCCTCAGCACTCTCAGCAGCCGTCTCAGCCTTAGCCGCTTCAGCCGTTTGTGTCGTCTCAGGCGCGTGGGCAGCGGTCGGCAGGCTCACGGCGGCGGCATGTGACGTCGCAGGGCGGGTTGCGCCGCGCATCAGGTCGGGCGCCAGTTCGGCCAGCGCGCTTGCCATATTCGCCATATCGCTCACCTCGGCGGCGGATGGCTCCGTCAGCGTGGCGGCAATCTGCGTCGTTGCCGTGGTATCGGCCTCCGGCGTAGTAATGGCGACTGGGACGCTGGTAGACATACCCTCACCGACACTGTCGCCCATAGATGCGACACGCGGACCGCTCAGTCGCTCCTGGCGAAGCGTGGCGGGGGCCGCGCCGGGGATCATCGTGGAACGCGGACGGTCAAAGCGATAGCGCCGTGGCGTCTCCGCTGGCGTCTGTGCCGCAGGGGACGCCAGTGGTGTCTCGGCGGCGGTCGTGTCGCTGGTCACCGCTGGTTCCACATCCTGTGTCGTGGACGATGCGGGCGCCGCCTGTTCTGAGGATGCTTGAGGCGCTTGTTGATCGTGGTCACGCCCGCGATCGCGCCCGTGGCGGCGTCGGCCATGCACCGCTCCGAGACCGGCGCCATGCTCGTCGGCAGCCACCGGCGCGGTCCCCTGAGCTGCCCGCGACGTAACCGGCACAACCGCTGCCTGCGCCTGAATCGCCTGAATTGCCTGCTCATCGGTTGGCGCGCCCTGGCCCTCACTGGTGGGCGCTGACACGCCGCCGGCGCCCGCAATCTGCGGCGGCAGAATCAACTGGGGGACGCTGACACGACGACCGACGCTACTGCGCGCATTCCGGCGCGCGCGCGGGCGGCTGGCGGCTGCCTCTTCGGCAGTCGTGATCTCAGCAGGCGCGGCTGGCGTCGGCTCCTGCGTGACAGGTTCGGACGCTACGGCGGCAGGCTGTGACGCCACTGGCGCTGGCGCCTGCTCCGTCGGTTGATCAGACTGATCAGCCAACTGGGCGCGCTTCTGGGCAGCGGCGCCGCGTCCACCGCGATGCGCGGCGCTGCGGCGGCGGTTGGCGCCCGGCTTCGCCTGGCCCGTCTGGTCGCCCTGTCGGGTGTCGTCACTGGCGCCGCCCGTCGCGGCGCTGGTCGGGTCGAGTGTATCAGATGTAAAACTCATGGAAAGGTATCTCCTCCGATTACGTACATGAGGAGCAACGCGAGATAGGCCGAATCCTGTGGGGTGCGGTCATAAAACCCATGTCGGCAGGGAAGTTGAAGAGGATCGTTGGGGGAAGGTGGAATGAAGAACTGCGCTACGCGCTCACATGCCGACGCCGACGGACCACAATGGCCATATCCTGCGCGACAGTGTACAGACGGCATCTACATGAGCC
>JBDTAI010000505.1:0-5893 GCA_039924685.1 Ktedonobacterales bacterium | reverse complement strand
GCGCGCACTCATCAGGATGTTGTTGTTGTTGGGCAGCAAAATCACCTGATCGCTGGGGCAGCTCTCGACGGCTTCGAGCAATTCCTGCGTGCTGGGGTTCATGGACTGGCCACCGGGGACGATGGTGGCGCCGAAGCCACGATAGACCCCCACCCAGCCCTCGCCAGAGACCACCGCCACCGTGCCAATCGTGCGCGCTTCCTGGGCCGCATCATGGATGGCGGCGCCTGCGCCTGCTGTGTCGAACGCCGCGCTGGATGCACGATTGGGGGCATGTGCGGCGGCGGTGGGGATGATGCCGCGCTGGCGTTTGCTGTCGGCGGCGTAGCGTTCGCTCTGCGCCTGCAAGTTTTCGATGTTGATGTCTTGCAGGCTGCCCAGACTCACCCCATAATCGAGGATTTGGCCGGGAGTGGGCGTATGTGTATGCACTTTGAGCAGCGAGCTATCGCCCGCGACGACGGTGGAGACACCACCCATCGCGGTGAGCGTGTTGCGGATGCCCTCGACATCGAGGTTTGCGCCTTCGAGCAGAAAGACAACCTCATAGCCGTATTCATCTTCCTCCACATCCACCATGCCCTTGCGGAACTCCTCATCGAGCGCGGCGGTGGAACTGACAGGACGCGCTGCGGTCTCCAGCGATTCGCCGCGTGTGTAGCGCAGCATGCCTTCGAGGATCGTCATGAGACCCTGGCCACCCGCGTCTACCACGCCCGCCTCTTTCAGCTTGGGCAGCAGATCGGGAGTATTGGCGACAGCGATCTTGGCGGCGCGCACGGTATCGTCGAGCATCGAGACCATATCAGAGCCGCGCATAGCGCTCTGGTGGGCGGCATCTGCCGCCTCGCGCACAACTGTGAGGATCGTGCCTTCGACGGGAGTGATCACACAGCGATAGGCGGCTCTGGCGCCATCTTGCAGGGCCAGCGCGAAGTCGTTGGCTGTGAGGGTAGCCTTCTTCTCGATGCCGTTGCTGACACCGCGCAGAATCTGCGAGAGGATCGAGCCGGAGTTGCCGCGCGCGCCCATCAGCGCGCCCCGCGAGAGCTTCTCGGCGATCACGCAGGCGGCGGTGTCGCTGGCCTCGGCGATCTCTTTGGTGGCGGCGAGCAGAGTGAGCGTCATGTTGGTGCCAGTATCGCCGTCTGGCACAGGATAGACGTTGAGGGCGTTGATGGCTTCACGGTGCTGTTCGAGCCAGATATACGCCGCCAGCGTGGCCCGTTTGAGGTCCTGCCCATCAAAGACGCTGATGCGTCGTGGACGGGCGCGGGTGCGCGTCAAGCGCGAAAAGAAGTTTCGTGCCATAGTTTCTCGCGGGGAAGGCCGCGCCCCGTGGCTGTTGGCTCCCCTTGCCCTCCATTCACGCCTGTGTGAAAGCGCCGAAACGCTGCGCAATCGTCGGTAGTTTGGGATAGAGGCGGGATGGCTGTGTCTGTTTGCAATCTGTTGCGCCGTGGGCGACAACAGTTCACCAGGCGCCACACTCCCATTCCACATTCCCGCGTATTGTACGGGTTTTGGCGCCGGGACGCAAGCGGCGTATTTGCCTAGAGATCGCCGCAGCATGCCACATGGCGCGCTCCCATGACGCGGCGCATCTGTCAACGCACTTGGGTTAACGCACTTGGGTTGACGCACTTGGGTTGACTCACTTGGGTTGTAGCAGGCGATTGTATCAGGCGATTGTAGCAAGCGATTGTATCAGGCGCCCACGCTGACGCGCAGCCCCTGCACATTCACGTTCACCCGCACGACGCGCACCCCCAGCGTCTGCTCCACAGCGAATTTCACGCTGATCATGATGTTGTGCGCGATCTCGATGATGCGCAAGCCATGTTCCAACACGACATAGACATCTATGACGATTTGATCGTCAACGAAGCGCACGTTGACGCCACGTCCATAGTGTTCGGGCGTCACCTGCTCGACAATGCCCAGCGGCGAAGTGGTCTTTGCGGCGACGCCCACCACGCCGTAGCATTCGGCCACCGCCCGCCCGGCGACGGTGGCAATGGCCCGCGCCGATACCTCAATCTTGCCAGGCTGCATCGTCCCCCCACTGGTGGTCATACGTAGCGATGAGGCGGTGGCTGTTATGCGCCCGCCGGATGTGGCGTCTGACGGCGGAGTGTCGCGGGTGGGCGCCATGTCTGTTATCCTGCCGCTCTCGGTTGCTGGCATCTCTCGCCCCTTCTTCTTGCTTGCGTCGTTTCAGCGTCGTTTCAGCTATTGTACACCGCTGGAACGCCACTGCGATAGGCCATCTGGGCAGGGGCAGCAGGGATTGGCTTGTGTTGAGCATACACGCGCTTGCGTGGCGGCGCAATGGCATGTTATACTAATCTGGCGTGTTTCCGCCTGCGCCCGGGTGTCTGCCATACGCTACACTACCAGAGCGACGGAAACCAAGAACAGCCGTCTCATCATAAGGATGGTTCATTTCGCTCGCATATCTGATGCGCTCAACGATACAGGGGGATACACATGGCCGCTCGCTGTGAGGTCTGTCGCCGCAAGCCGCAATATGGCCACAAGGTCAGTCACTCAACACGCCGCACCAACCGGCGCTTCCTTGTCAATACGCAGCACCGCCGCCTCGAGATTGACGGTGTGATGCGCAACGTCTACGTCTGCACCCGCTGCCTGCGCACGATGGTGAAGGTGCGCAAAACCCGCTAACTCCTGGGATCGCGAGTGCGGGCGGCTCTCGGCCATGATGGTGTTTGACACCTACAACGGGTACTGGGTCGTAGCTGGTGATTCGTGGCATTCAGGCCATGTGTACTCCCGATGGGCAAGATGATCACTACCCGATCACGTGGCAAAAGCGCATACGTCCCCTGGTGGGTTGACGCCAGTGAATATCGCCTTCAGTCTGCTTCAGATGACGACTAAAAGAACTCGTCGAGGAGGCGGTAGAAGGTGATTTTGTCGTGGTCGGGCGCAGTGAGGCCATAGGCCTGCCAGAGCAGCGGCTCCAGCCCTGGGCCAAAGTTGTAGGTGAGGCTGCGCGTCGCTAGCGCAATATCCTGATACCTGTCAGCTACACCTGCGCGCCCCCAGTCTATCAACCCGCTGATGCGCCCATGCGCTGGATCGGCCTGATCGATCAGCACGTTCGGCAGGCAGTAGTCGCCATGCGTAAAGACCAGGTCTTCATCGGCAGGGCGCGTGGCGAGCAGTTGGGCAAAGAGGTTGATGGGTGATTTGCCCAGGTGGTCGGAGTCGAAGTCACTTGCAGCCACCACTCCCGCCCGCACACGCCGTTCAGCCTCAGCAATCTTGCTAGCGAGCCGCGCATCGAAGGGGCAATCCGCGGTAGGCATCTGATGGATCAGACGCAACCCCTCAGCCAGCAAGCGTGTCAACGCCACCGGATCGGCGGCAAAGACGGGATCGCAGGACATCACACCAGGAACCTCGGAGAGCAATAGATACGCTGACACCTGATCCTCGGCATAGGCCAGGGCACGTGGCGCGGGGAGCCGTCCCTGCAGCCAGCGCAGTCGCCGCTCCTCGGCGCGCAGTTCATCCGCCAGCCGCAGCGAGGCTGCCGCATGTGGCGCGAGCTTGAGATAGCGTGTGGGCGGGGCAATGGACGCAGCGGGCCACGTAACGCGATAGACCTGCGCGCCTGACGCACCGATGGTTACGGCCTCCCATATTCCACCAGCAAGATCGCGCGCGATCCCGGCTGGTAGCGCAGGGATGTCAAGCGGTAGTGGTGCTGTCATGTGTATGCTGTCATGTATGTGATGCCCATTGCGCTATCAACTGAAGCGGAAACTCTTGAGTGTCGGCTCGAAGATGGTCTGGTCGTCGGCGTGGAAGTTGCTCGCCGTATCGAGCAGCACGATGGCATAGCCCTTGCCATTGTGATGGCAGGCCAGCAGTGACATATGCCATGTCGCATTGCCGTTCACCACCGTATATTCCGCGCGCTGCCAGGTCTCGCCGCCAACGTTTTGTGAGACGAGGCCGCCGATCTGTGTCACCGTCACAGTCTTCAATGCGGCTTTGACCGAATCTACCTCGCTCTGGATGATCTGCTGATCGCTCGACGATGCGAACTCACCGGCCTGCTCTACCCCAATCGTGGCGACGCCGTTCGTTTGTGAGAACGTGTCGTAGTTGTCGTATTGCCCCCCGTTGACGTTGGATTGGTTGGCAGCCTTCCAGCCGGTGGGATAGTTGAGGATGTACTGCGATTGCGTGCTGCTGAACTGCTTGTCGTTGGGCAACACGGTCGGCGTCGGTCCCGCTGTATACGTGGCGAAAGGCGCACTGGTTCCCGGTGAACTGGATGAGCCAGCGCCGCCACTCAGCCCCGGAATGTGCCGTCGTATCTGCGGGATGAAGAGGATGCTCGCCACGATGGCGATCAGCAGCAGCACCGCGATCACTCCAATGACGATGCCGACGGCGCCACGGCGCGCTTCGGCGGGTTTCGCCGCCGGGCCACCAATGCCAGGCGTACCGGGTATGCCTGGCATCAACCCACCGGGCGCCATACCCATACCGCCCATACCTGGTTTCATCCCCTGCGGCGGCAGCGGACCGCCATAGCCGCCCGGTCCGCCCATCGGACGGCCCCCCATGCGTGGATCGCGTGGATCGCCGCCGGGAGGCAGACCTCTGCTCTGCGGCCCACGACCACCCATGCCACCCATGCCACCCATCTCGCCCATGCCAGGGCCACCCGTCGCATAATCATCATAGCCGCCACCAGAGCGCGAACGGCCACGCGAGGAGGGCGCCCCTTGTGAACCCTGCGAACCGCGTGGGCTGCGGCGCGGGTCGGCGGGATAGGCGTCGCGTTCGTCGAGCGGACGTGAACGCGAGGAGCGCAGCGCGTTGGGCGCGCGCGGATCGTCGAGTGGATCGGGGCCGTTGGCGTCATCACGGCTGGCGCCGCCTGCGCGGGCGTCGCGCCGACCAGGCCGCAGCGTTGGCTCATCAGCAAACTCGTCGCGTCCACTGGGACTACCGCGCCCGCCGCGATCTGCATGATTGCGCGGATCACGGTAGGCGTAATCCTCGCGTGAGTCATCGCTATAGGCGGGATATTCGGCGCTGGGATCGAGCGCCGCCGATTCGACGGATTCATCATAGACCGGTTCGGCGTAGCGTCGTCCACGGTCCGACCGCTCCGACCGCCCGCCACGTCCATCGCCTCCAGCGCGTGGGCGGCGGAGGTCGTCACGATCACTGCGTGCTGGGCGTGAGCCGGGCCGGTCGCGCGGGCGGGCGTCGTATTCCTCGTCTTCGTCATCATTATCATAGGGATCAGGCGCATCGTAACGATTCGGGCGGCCAGCACGGGCATCACTGCGTCCACCCCCGACCCCGCGCCCACGCGGCTCCGGGCGACGCGCAGGCAGGTAGGCGGATTCATCCAAATCGCCGACAAGCTGCGCGCCACAATTCCGGCATTCCGCCGCGCCTGGCCGCACGGGGGCTTTGCATTGCCAGCATCGCTCCCCGCCGCGAGCGTTACTCCGTGAATCGCCCATGCCTCTCTCGCCCCCCGCGCGCAATTGACCCGCTTATATCGCTAGTACTCGACTGTATTCACCGTATTCGATGTGCGCCGCCCAGAGAAGCGGCGGCTCGTCACCCCACGAGTGGGGTCAATGCCCTGTATAGACCGGCTTGGACCTGTTGGAGCTATGCCCTTGATTTCAGGCAGCCGTAGAACCTGCGCCAGAATGCTTGACGCACAACATCACCTGACATATACATCGTCAGCCATCTTTGCCATGAGGACTCCACAAAGCTCTATCCATGAACGAATACAAACCCGTGATGGGATAGTCTCGCGCCACGGCATGCAAGGAACGCGCCCCCTGACCTCATGGTGACGCCACGCCGTGCTCTGCCATATCCA
>JBDTAI010000504.1:0-7098 GCA_039924685.1 Ktedonobacterales bacterium | reverse complement strand
GGTCACACTTGCCAGTATAGCAGGAGTGGTCAAACAGATGGGACTATCCAGTTACTTTTCAGGATGACGCCCGGTTGCGTCAAGCGTCTTGAAGAAACGCAGGCCGCTGACGTGGTAGCCACGCTGCTCGTAGAAGCGGTGGGTGTCTTTGCGGGCGAGGCTACTAGAGACGATCATGGCGCTCCCGCCCTGCGCCTGCGCCCAGCGTTCCGCCTCAGCAACCAGCGATGCGCCGATGCGCTTTCCCCGTAGTGTTTCATCAACCACGAGCGTGACAATATGACCATAGGCGCCATCAAGCTCATAGAAAAGGCTGATCTCCACGCCAATCATACCGACAACCCGATGCGCCACCCGCTCCTCAACCTCCGCCACCACCGTATAATAGTCGGCATGGGCCAGCAGTGCGACCAGCCGTTTCGCCATCTGCTCCGCCGTGGTCGGGTAGCCAAGCTGGCACATCAACTCCGCCAATGCCGCCGCATCTTCCGGTTGCGCCGGTCGCAGGGATACCACCAATGCCTCGCTCATATTTTCAGCGTCTCCCTTCCTCCCACGAGAACGTTGTTCAGGCGCCCCTTGCAACTACATGGACGAACCGAACCGAATGATACAGACACGAGGCGCCACAAACTCGTATAGTACAGGTAAGATTACGATCAAAATAAGGGGAGTATACTCATGGCAGCAGACATGCGCTCGACCACACCCACCTCGCTATCCACTCGATCTAGCAAGGAGCCTTCCCTTCATGGCTGACCAACCACCGTCTCCACGGTTCTCCGTAGCCGATATTGCCGCGTTTCCAGGGCCTGGAATGGTCGTCCCCAATCATTTCGCCTTTAGCCATGACAATGGCGATGTGATCTATCTGCTCGCCTCTGGCGAACATGCAGCGCAACACATGTATGCGCTCGATCTCACCACCGGCGCCACACGTGTCGTGGTTGCGCCGCCTGCTGGGGGCGTTCAGGAGGAGAAACTGTCGCTTGAAGAGGAGTTGCGCCGCCAGCGTATCCGCATGCTGGCGACAGGTGTGACCAGCTTCAGCCTCGCTGGCGCTGCCGACCGCATGTTGATTCCAGTCAACGGCGCCATCTATGTGCGCGACGGGCTTGGGGCGGACGCGACGCTGCGCCTGATCGTGGAGAGCGACTCCCAGACGCCCCTTGCGATGCCCGCGCTCTCACCAGATGGTGAGCAGATCGCCTTTGTGCGCGATGCGGAACTCTATGTCGTCGCGGCAGCCGGTGGAGCGCCTCAGCAGATCACCTCTGGCGCACGCGGCACAGGCAAGACAAACGGCCTGGCCGAGTATGTCGCCCAGGAGGAACTGCATCGCACCGAGGGCTTCTGGTGGTCAGCCGATAGCCGCTCCATCGCCTACACTGAGGTGGACGAGACACATATTCCGCTCTATCGCATCGCGCATCAAGGCGGCGACGTTCCAGGTGAGACGGCAGAGGAGGCGCACCGCTATCCCTTCGCGGGTCAAGCGAATGCTGTGGTGCGCCTGGCGGTGATTTCTGCGCTGGGTGGCGCCCCGGTCTGGATGGATCTCGAGTATGACGATGACGAGGAGATCTATCTCTTCGAGGTCTTCTGGCGCGCGGATGGCGATCTGGGCGCGATGATCCTCAATCGCGCCCAGACCTGGGTGGAACTTGTGCGCTTCGATGCGCAAACCGGCCAGCGCACGAGCGTGCTGCATGAAGAGACTGCCTACTGGATCAACGCCGCGCCGCACAGCCACGCGCAACTGAAGGACGGCGGTTTCATCTGGGTATCAGAACGCTCCGGCTTCCGGCAGATCTACCTCTACGGGAGCGATGGCGCGCTACAGCGCCAACTGACCTCCGGCGAGTGGGTGGTAGACGCCATCAAGGCGGTAGATGAGGCGCAGCGGGTAGTGTACTTTCTTGCCAACCATGACGATCCCACCGAGATGCGCCTCTACGCCGTCTCCTTCGATGGCGACGAGCCGCGCCGGATCACGCATGAGGCCGGAACACACAATGTCACCATTGACTCAGTGTGCCAGCGTTTCATAGACGAACACAGCGCGCTCAATACACCGCCGCATGTCAGTGTGCGCTCCCTGACGGATGGCGCGCTGCTGCATGCCATCGAAGGAGTCGCCGATACACGGATCGCCGCCTTCGCGCTGCAGCCGCCTGAGATCGTTACCCTGCGCAACCGGGATGGTGTGCTGCTCTATAGCGCACTCTACAAGCCGCCAGCAGACCAGTTCGGCGCTGGCCCTTACCCAACCATTGTCAGCGTCTATGGTGGTCCCGGCCCGCAATCGGTGGTGAACGCCTGGGCAAGGACCGCCAGTCTGCGCATCCAATACCTGCGCTCGCTTGGCTATCTGGTCTTCCAACTGGATAACCGGGGCAGTGCGCGTCGTGGCGTCGCCTTCGAGGGGGCGATACGGCGCTGTATGGGGACGGTTGAGGTAGACGACCAGGTGGATGGCGTGCGCTGGCTGGTGGAACAGGGGCTGTCCGACCCGCAGCGCGTCGGTGTGATGGGCTGGAGCTACGGCGGGTATATGGCGCTGCGATGCCTGGAGAAAGCTCCAGACGTGTTTGCCGTCGCCGTCGCAGGCGCGCCCGTCACGTCGTGGGATGGCTACGATACAGCCTACACCGAGCGCTACATGAGTACGCCGAACGCCAACCCCGCCGGCTACGCCGAGGGCAGCGTTCTCAAGCATGTGGACACGATCTCCGGCAAGCTGCTGATCGTGCATGGCATGCTGGACGAAAACGTGCATTTCCGCCACACGGCGCGGCTGCTAAACGCGCTGATCCATGCGGGCAAGCCCTTCGATCTGCTGCCTTTCCCTGACGAGCGCCATATGCCGCGTCATCCGGCCGACCGGGTGTATCTGGAGCAGCGCGTAATCAGCTATTTCCAGCAACATCTCTAGCCAGCGCACGCAGGACGTACATCCATCACATCACCTGTCGCAGAAGTCGCCCGCTTGTGAATCTTCGTACTTCGTGAGAAAAGTCGCTGCGGCGTGCCAGAATGGTTAGCTATCATTGCTTTAGTGATGATGCGGCATAGCCAGCCATCAGCGCGGCGCTCGGGCGTTTGTTCCAGGTTCACCGCGTGGATGGACACATCGCCGCGAGAGTGCATAGGCAGAAATATGACACAGCTATACCCAGCCATGCACAGGCAGACAGGAGATCAGCACGCATGAACGATACGAGTACAGAGAACGGGCAGACCGAGCCACAGGACACCCTGGATGTCCGGACGATTCCGCCGCCCCAGCGGCATCCGATGATCTTCCAGCGCTTCGTGGCGCTGCCAGTGGGAGCCAGCTTCGTGCTCATCAACGACCACGACCCCAAGCCTCTCTACTACCAGCTGAACTTCGAGTACAGCGGGCAGCTAGGTTGGGACTATCTCGAACAGGGACCGAGGGTCTGGCGCGTACGCATCAGCCGAACGGCTATGGAGTCGGTGACCCCCCTGCGCCAGAATCCGCTGCGTCCCGTGACACAGGAAACGGAGTGACGCGGATGGCGCGCGTATACGGCAAAGATGGCAGAGACGGTGATGGCCCATTGGGGACACCGACGACGATCACGACGGCCACTTGGCGCCAGACAGCGCCAGGCCAGATACGGGCGGCGACGATGGAAGATGTGAAGCGGCTCGACCTCAAGGCGCTACGTCTCGCGGTCCACGGGTGGTGGCTCGGCAATCCGCTCGTATACAAGCCAGGCGTTGCAAATCTGACCGCCGTGGCGCACGAACTTGCTGCCGCAGGAGCGGCAGCCGGCACGCTCGTCCTGAGCGATGGACCTGCCGATAGCGCCAGCGCCAGCGCTGGCGCTATCCTCAATGGTAAGCCTATCCCTCACGTTTCGATCAACGCTATCCTGATCCTGCGTCCGCCGCTACCGCGCTCGCTGCTCGGCAGCACGGCGGCGCGGGCCGTCGCGGACGTGGCGCAGGCTGCGCTTGGCTGTCCATGCGCCGTCCAGCGGCGGTGGGAGGTTGTCCTGCACGATGTCCCTTGCGCACAACATTTCTGCCGGGTGTCGGCGCATAGGTACGAAGATGTCGCGCTCCTCCAGTTGCATCTCGCGCTCGACCAACTCTGGACAACAGCAGAAGACGGCGCTGGCCCGTTGGCGTCGGCGCTTTTCGCGCGTCCTGACTGGCGTGAAGTCTTCCTCGCGCGGGTACTGCATACGCTGGACGGTCGCCTACGGGCGGCGCGTGTAGCATAGGGCGCCATACCCGCAGACAGCGCCCCATAGCGGGTCTCATCGAGAGCAGGATCGCGGTGCGGGCGGCCTCCTGTCGCGCACCTCCTGTCGCGCAGTCACGTCTAGCCATGTGGATGTGGAGCAGCAAGACGTTGGCAGGAACCACAGACACCTGTGAGCTGGCGTCCGGCATGCTCACAAGACGGCGCTGATAGATAGGGCCTAACCTCTCTGCGCCCAGAAGAGGGCGTTTGCATGGATACCGCTGTAGCGCCATGCCTACTAGTGGTCGGCGACCTCTGGCACGGACACGAGCCGGAACACCAGCCGGGCGAGCGCGATGGAACGAAGCGGAGCTACAGCATATCATGCTGCCGTGATCTGATCTCCTGCGCTGCGCTCTGCGCCCGCCTGCCCACTATCTAAATCCTCGCCCCCGGCGTGACACCAGCCATCGGCCTGGCGCCACCGGACTCAACGCATGTGCGCTAGCGTGGCTTAACTGACCTTGCCCATGCGCACGCGCCAGACCTCCGGCCCCTGTTCGAGATTCTGCCACAGCAGTTGCCCCACGTACTCAGCGGAGAGTTGGTAGTACAGCGGCTTGGGGTCATGGTCGTTGAGAAGCACGAAGCTGCCGCCGACTGGCAAGGCGTTAAAGCGCTCGAAAATGACCTGGTGGCGCTGAGCTGGCGGCATGTGGCGCACCTCCAGCGTCTCGGCGACCGCTGCCGCGTCATTGACGATAGCGCCGCCCTCCGCCTCCGCGTGCAACGCCGCAAGCAGCGCCTGCTGGTCGCCCGCCGAGATGGCCCGCTCGACGAGCGGCAAATAGACGCGCTCCTCTTTGGCCAGATGCATGGCGAAGATCGCCTGGAGCTGCGCCACCTGGCGCGTGAGTTGTCGGGCCAGCGCAGTCCGCTCATGCTCACTGCCAGAGCGCAGCCCGCGCGCCGTCTCAGCAATCTGGCGCGCGTAGTCAGCGATGTACTCGTGATCCACACGCATCGTCGCCGTGGGCTGGCCGTGCGCGCAAATGACTGGGTCGAGCGCGGGATAGAGCGACCGCTCCTCGCCACGCGCATGTGGCAGCAGTTCGCCCGCCAGGAAGTCGGTCAGGCCATTGAGCAACGCAGTGAGGTTCGTGGCGTCGAATCCGCTGATGTCGGCCTCCACGTCGCTGGCGTAGCCGTCCAGGGTATTGGCCAGCGCGCGGTGGTGCGCGCGAATTGCCTCGCTCAGTTCATGGGCGCCCGCCGGGGCAAGAGTCTCAGGTGTCGTGTGGATGGTGTTCGTGTTCATCATGTTCATCGTGTTGTCCTCTTTCGCTCTTTGTCTCTCACTCACTCACGTGCGATTTTTGCTGTTGGGTCATCGCGGCGCGGCCATCCGAAGTAGTTGGGTGGTATGGGGTGGACCTGGCCGTCCGCAGATGCGGCGCCTGCTGACGCAAGTCCACTAGATGTGGTTATGTGGTTCTGTCATCGAAAAGGCAGGCCAAAACACCAGACCACCCTCGACAGATCACCTCGTATTGCGAGCGTCACTAGCAGTATGAACCAGCACACGACCATCCGACAGCGACTTTTGTCCTACATCCGGCGGAATCCAAATCCGGGAGCCGCAGCGCGAGGCAGCCGTGCAGCCGACATCGCAGGAGGCGCGATTCACCTGTGCGTAAAGTCACAGTGCGTAGACGCCGCTGAACCTATATTGATAGGGAGAGCCTGGTGGGCGCTATCATACTGAAGCAGCCTGGCGAGCGACAGATAGCGACGCGCTGGCAGGTAGACAGGAAGTGACAAGGAGAAGCGCTAAAGATGCAAACCGAGTATGCAATGCATGGTGAAGAGTGTGAAGAATGTGGCACATTTCTGTATCAGGCTGGCGAGAGTGTCCCGGCGGGAACGTACCTGCGAGTAGACGATGGCTCATTCCAGCGCCTGCTTCTGCCCTCTACCGGACCTTTGCCTGCGTCTTTCGATGGACACGTTGCGTTCTACCGAGCCGCTGCGGCGTCGTGCATCTGTGAGCGTCGGAGCAGCGAGGCCACCCATACGGTCCGTGCAAAAATCACTGGAGAGCGTAGCGAATCGGTCCTGCCAACACACGCAGCGGCAATCACCGCGCGTGTTGATCCTGGGCAGCGCACTCGGCCCGCTGTGGCTGCCACGCCACGACCGGTTGCTGCGGCGCAGGTCGCTCAGTTGGCCAGTGGCCCCAACTGCGCATCCATCTCAGCGAAGTGATAAAACGCCGAGAGATTCACGGCCACTCCTGGCGGGCGCTCGAGGACTGCCCGCGCGACGCCCTCCACGTCAGGCGAGAGGCCGGCGCTCGAATGCCAATGTGCCGCGTAACCTCCTGCGCGGAACCAGGCACATCGGACAATCCCCCCGCGCGTTCGCGCGGGGGGATTGCTGGTCGCCGCAGGCGCCACGCCGACGTCAAGACTTGGAGCGGAAGTAGTCGGCGTTGAGTTTGGTGTACTCCTGCCACTGTTCAGGTACGGCGCTCTCCTCGAAAATGGCGGTGACTGGGCAGGCAGGCTCACAAGCGCCGCAGTCAATACACTCATCGGGATTGATGTAGAGCTGAGGGAAGTCCTCATAATTGGACTCGCCTTCGGCTGGGTGGATGCAGTCCACAGGGCAGACATCCACGCACGAGCCATCTTTGACGCCAATGCATGGCTGCGTGATTACGTAGGTCAAAAGGTCTTACCAGCACTTTCTCTGTGTTAGGCGCCTTGACGCCATATCGCGATGCCTATCTGCTCGCGGGTTCAGGTTGAGCGCCAGCCGCCAGGTCTGTGGCCGGAATGAGCCGCGCCGTCAAGGTGATGTCCATGTTGCCGCGCAAC
>JBDTAI010000503.1:0-4543 GCA_039924685.1 Ktedonobacterales bacterium | reverse complement strand
CGTTCATCCCGATCCTATTGCAGCAGCTCTATCATGGGCCGAAAGCCCAACTGCCCGGCATGATCGGCGCGACACTGACGGCGGCGGGGATTGCCATGGCGATCACCACGCCGCTCTGGGGGCGCCTGGGCGATGGAATTGGGCGCTGGCGCGTGCTGCCGCTCTGCCTGGCGGCGATGGCGCTGGGGATGGGCGCTGAGGGACTGGCGAGTTCGCTGGGCATGCTTCAAGGGAGCATCTTCGTAGTTGGCCTCTTCCAGGGCGCAATAGGCACGACGGTGGTGGCGCTGCTGGCGATCCTCACGCCGGAGAGTCGCCGCGCCTCGATCCTCAACTACTCGCTGTTGCCTGCGCAGTTCTCCTTCTTCCTCGGCCCGATCATGGGGACCGGGCTGGCGGTGATCTCACTGCGGGCGCCGTTTATGGCGGGCGCGCTGCTCGAAAGCGGCGCATGTGCGCTTGCCCTGCTGCTGGCGCTGCGGTTGGGCAGCCTGCTCGCCCAATCCCAACCCACGCCAACAGATGCAGTGGCTATCGAAACGGTTGAAGCCGAGAGCGAGACGCCCACCGCCGTGTGATAGTGTGCTGCGAAAGAAAGGCGAGGAAACAGCATGACACATGCCAGTGATGTTTGGACCGGCAAAGCCAGCAGCTACGATCAGGCGCGTCCGACACCGCCGCCAGTGTTGCTCGACCTGCTGACGCAACTGATCTCCCTGCCGCATCCTACCCTGGTGGTGGATGTGGGCAGCGGGACCGGACTGTCCACTGCAATCTGGTGTGGGCGTGCCGAACGGGTAATCGGGATCGAACCCAACGCCGACATGCGCAACGCAGCCATTCGCAACGTCGCGGACTCTCCCAATGCGGCGCAGATTGAGTATCGGGAGGGCTTTGCGCATCAGACAGACCTGCCTGATGGATGCGCGGATATCGTCACTGCTTCCCAGTCGTTCCACTGGATGGAACCGACGACGACCCTGGCCGAGATCGCACGGATTCTGCGCCCAGGCGGACTCTTTGCGGCGTATGACTACGACGCGCCGCCAATTCTCCAGTGGGAACTTGATCGGCTCGCCCAGGAGGTCAATGCGCGTCTGGTAGCGCTGTTCAAGGAAGGCGGACAGTCTTCCACCCTCATGCTCTGGCCGAAGGAGCAACATCTGGACAACATGCGCGTGAGCGGCCACTTCCGCTACACCCAGCAGGTATTGCTGCATGCAATCGAGCAGGGGGACGCGGCGCGGTTCCTTGCGATGATGCGGAGTACTGCATTCAGCCACCAGTTCACCGACCAGGAGATCGGTTTTGATCGCCTCAGCAGCGCTGTGTCCCAATTGATCGGGTCCGAGCCAATCCCGTGGTACTGGAGCTACCACGTCCGCATCGGCGTCAAGTGAGCGCAGAGAGTTAGAAAAGAACGCCCATCGCGCGTTGCTCGCATGGCAGGCGTTCTTCCTGCGTTCCTTGCGCTTTTGGCTACGCCTTGTACCGCTCAACTGTGCTGGCGTCACGTTCAGTGGCCTCGTCGGGATTCATGCCAAACTCACGACGGGCGCGACGCTGGCGCAGCAAGTCCCAGCATTGGTCCAGGTGAACCTTGATGGTGTTGAGCCGGGCTTCCTGTTCGGGCGTCAGGCCGCCATGCTCGCCCGCTTTGAGCAGTTCGTGTTCTTCTTTCACCATCTGGTCAATAGACCCCAGAATCTCACGGTCATTCATCGGATGATCTCCCCTCCTAAGCAAGGCAAATTGCAGGACGATTCGGCGATATGGCCGCCACATGTGTATAGTATAACGTCATGCTGACCGTTCCGTTTGATCGCTCCCGCTGCGCGCTCACGGCTTCCAACATGCGTTGTTGCCCACTCGTAGACCATTTCGTAGATTATGATGGGCGTCTGGTTCGGCCTTGTAGTGGAAGAGTGGAAGAGATGGCCAACACAATAAGTATTCCAGGCTGGCTGGAACATGCGATCCTGGTCTATGGCTATTGGACCATTCTGGTGGCCGTCACACTCGAATGCATGGGTGTTCCCTTCCCTGGCGAAACATCGCTGCTGGCGGGCGCGATCTATGCAGGCGCTGGCGGGCGGCTCAACATCGCGCTGGTGATTCTCGCGGCAGCGGCGGGCGCGATTCTCGGCGATAATGTCGGTTTCGCCATCGGTCACTTCGGGGGCTATCCGCTGCTGCGACGTATGCTGGGCTTCTTCCATCTTGGCGACGGCGCTATGCTCTATGCGCAACGCTACTTTCTCAGGCATGGCAACAAGACGGTATTCTTGGGGCGTTTTTTCTCGCTGCTGCGCGCCTATGTGGCGTTTCTGGCGGGCGTCAACCGCATGCCCTGGCGCGCGTTCCTGTTCTGGAACGCCTTTGGTGGCATCGTCTGGGCAATCTGCTATGGACTGCTGGGCTATTTCCTCGGCAATAACCTGCCGGTGCTGGCTGACGTGTTGCATGTGATGGGGATCGGCGGCATCGTCGCTGTGGCGCTGTTTGTCGTCGTTATCGCTTTCTTTCTCTGGCGACAACGACGACGGATGTTGGCAGATATCAGGAACAGTGGTGAGGAGTCAAGCGACGGTGAGGTCACTCGTTGATGATCTCGCCGTTGTTGAGGATGGCAGGGTCGGGCTGGTAGTCGGGATAGTCCAGTTCCCAGATGTTTCCCGGCTCCTCACGCGCCTCCCAGCGCCGTAGCGCATCGCGCAGCACGCGCTGTTGCAGGTCGGCATGGTGCGGCAGGCCGAGGCAGTCGCCCAGCATGAAGCCGACGGGGTGAATGGCGCGCGGCGGCCCCATCTCACGCGACGCCTGCGGCACAAGAGTGATCAGAACGGTGGGTAGCCCCAGCATCTCGATCTCGCGTTGAATCGCTACGACCGTGCGATGGCAGAGCGGTCAGCCCGCCGTCAACAGCACAGCGTCGGCTCTGGAGCGTTCGATGAGTTTAGCCATCTCCGGCGCGGCGCGTTCATAGAGGTCGCGTAGTTGCTGGGTGTAGCCCATGAAGCCCAGGTGTTTGTCGCCCACGCCGCCGATCACCCCCTCGGCGGCAAGTTCGCGCAGCCGGTCAATCGGAAAGACGCAGTTGATATCCTGATCGGCGTGGCGGTGGTCGTAGTGGCCATGCGTCACCATCAGGTCGCCGCTCACCACGTCGCCGGGGATTAGCCGCCAGGTGTTGTCGCCGTCGAGGTTATAGGGTTGCTGTCCGCGCAGATGCGCGCCCGCCGTGCTCACCAGCGCAAAGGTCGTCTCGCGCAGTTCGCGGCGGCGCGGCGTATACGGGATGCAGCGTCGTGACATCGGCATAGTCAGCGCCTCGCCTTCAGCAATACCATTGCACAGCTTCGAGAATGGAGTGGCCTTGCTGTTCTTTGCCAGCATGATTGGGTACTGATCCAATTGTCGTAGAGGATTACCCATAGCCTTCAGGCCACGAGCCAACGCCTGCGATCCAGTACCCAATGGAGGCGCCAAACGGCATCAAGGCCGAGCGCGATTGGCTCTGGCTAGTTCAACTTGCGCAGCACATCGAAGAGTTCTTCGTTGTCGGGCGCCTCGCCAACGGGACGATGAACGTGAATCCAGGCGATCTTACCGCTCTTGTCCACCACAATCAAGGCGCGCTCGGCCATGCCCACAGGATGGCGCACACCATATAGATCGGCCACCTTGCCCTGCGGATAGAAGTCTGAGAGCAGCGGATAGGTGATGCCAAGCTGTTTTGCCCACGCGGCCAGCGCGTGTTTGCTATCCATGCTGACGCCGATCACCTCAGTGTCATACGAGCGGAAGCGTTCGAGGTCCGCCTGATACGAAGGCATCTGCGCAGAGCATGCCCCGCTGAAGGCATACGGGAAGAACGCCAGCACGACGTTCTGTTTGCCGCGATAGTTGCTCAAGGTCACTGGACCGCTGCCAGTGGCGGAGTTCAGCGTAAAATCGGGCGATTCATCGCCCACCGTCAGGGTGCGTGTTTCGGCAAGGCTCTGTTCGACAGCCATGAAGACTGGTCTCCTTCGTACTGAGGATGTGTGTTGAGTTATCTGTACGTTGTCTGCTCGCCTGTGCCTGATTGCTCAGGCAGTGTGTTCCAGCAGTGTGTTCCACAGGCTTTCCACAGGCTATTGTAGTGTGCGCCGCTTCACGGGATCAAATGAGATTGACCGTAACGCTGTTGACATGTATATCGTATACGTTTTACGTTTGAGCCGTTGTATGCCGTTCATGCATCGTGGCGTATGAGAAAGGGAACAACCATGTTCCGTCGCAACCGAGGTGGCAGCGATGAACGCAGCCAGGGCGACAATATGCGGGACCGCTTCGACAAGTTCACCAGTCGCGCTCGCAACGTGTTGAGTCTGGCGCAGGAGGAGGCGCAGAGCTTCAACCACAACTACATCGGGACTGAACACATCCTACTTAGTCTCGTGCGTGAAGAGGACGGCATCGCCGCTCGCTTGCTCGCCAATCTCGGTGTCCAACTGCCGAAAGTCCGTTCCGCTGTCGAGTTCATCATCGGGCGCGGCGA
>JBDTAI010000502.1:0-2876 GCA_039924685.1 Ktedonobacterales bacterium | reverse complement strand
GAACTCTGGCTGTTCTGTCTGCTACGGCGCGGCCACATCCTCTGGAAGCGACTGGACCCCGGCGCGCTCCGCCGCCTGCCTGTGTATCTGCCGATCCTGCTAGGCGGCGTCATGGCTATCGTGGTAGCAACGCTGCTCATCGCGCTTGTCGCGCCCCCCAATACGCCCGATAGCTTCACCTATCATCTGGCGCGGGTGATGCACTGGATGCAGGACGCCAGCCTTGCGCCCTACCCAACCAACTACATCAGCCAGATCATCCAGCCGCCGTGGGCAGAGTATGTGGCGCTCCATCTGCATCTGCTCAGTGGTGGCGACTGGCTCGATGGCGCGGTCCAGTGGTTCAGCTTTGTGGGCTGCATCATCGGCGTCTCGCTGATTGCGCGCGAACTGGGCGCCACAGCGCGCGGCCAGACATTCGCCACAGTCTTCGCCGCCACCATCCCAATGGCCATCATTCAGGCATCCAGCACGCAGAACGATCTGGTGGTGGCCTACTGGCTGGTCTGCGCAGTGTTCTTCCTGTTCGCCAGCCTGAAACACATGCAGCGTCTAAAGAGCGTGAAGGCGACAGGCGCCGCAGCGCTGTGGGGGGCGGGCGCCTGTCTCGGCCTCGCCATCCTGACCAAAGCGACGGCCTACATAGATGTCTTCCCCTTCCTGCTGGTATTCGGCGTCTATGCGCTGTGGCGGATGCGCTGGCAGGCATGGCGACCTGTGGCGGTGATCGCCCTGTTGGCGCTGGCGCTGAACGCGGCGTTCTTCCTGCGCAACATGGCGTGGTCTGGCAATCCCCTGGGGCCTACGGAGGCGACACAGGCG
Organism: Ktedonobacterales bacterium; assembly: GCA_039924685.1. Classification (GTDB taxonomy): domain Bacteria; phylum Chloroflexota; class Ktedonobacteria; order Ktedonobacterales; family JADMIN01; genus JBDTAI01. The sequence continues at coordinate 2,054 of JBDTAI010000502.1, read as the reverse complement.
TTTCGCAACGGCGCGTATACACCCGCTGTGCTGCTGCTCAATATCCTGCGCAACCTCCTGGTCGAGTTTGGTACGCCCTGGCTTGCGGCCAATGCAACGCTGAATCGAGATGTGTACACTGTGTTCGCTGTCCTGCATCTCAACCCCAATGATCCGCAGGCGACGATGGCGCACTCGCCAACGTTTCTCTTGCGCGGCGATCACAATCTCTGGGCGAGCGACGGCTATACGGACAACCCGCTGCATATGCTGCTGACGCTTGGCGGCGTGGCGGTCTGCCTTTCCATCGGCGCACTGCGTCAGCGGCGACGTCTGCTGGGCTATCTCGCCGCACTTGCAGGCGCGTTCATGCTCTTCAGCAGCTACCTTCGCTGGCAGGCGGGTAGCGATAGACTGATGCTGGGGCTGTTCGTGCTGGCGGCGCCTTTCGTCGGGGTGGTGATTGAGGCGCTCTCTCAGACGCTGTGTCAGACGACACGCCAGACCGGCCATCATCGTATGTCGTGGACCTGGGCGCTTCCTGCGGCGTTGGGGGTGAATGTTATCCTGCTAGTGTTGGCATCATCGTGGCTGCTGATGGGCCAGAGCCGCCCGCTGATTGGTCCCACCAGTGTACTAAACACGCCCCGCGCGGACCAGTACTTCGCGGCATACCCGGCTGCCGAGCCGTCCTATGTCAGCGCGGCGCACGCAATCGCCGACCGTGGCTGCGCGCAGGTGGGTTTCTACGCCTCTGGCCCACAGGATCGCGTCGGATACACGCATGGCGCCCCCTCTTGGGAGTATCCGCTATGGGTGTTGCTTGGCGACGATGAGCATGGCGCCGTCCACATCGAGCAGGTGGGTGTCACCAACGAGACAGCCCCGCTGGCAGCTCAGTCTCCGTACAGCGCCTTTCAGCCGTGTGCCGTCTTCGCCATTGTAGAACCAAGCGCGAACTCCGACCAGTTCACCGTCAGCGGCCATCTGTATCAGCGCGCATGGCAATCGCAGCCGCACGCCGGATTCTCCAACGCGCAGATTGTGGTCTATCTGCCCGAACATACGCAGGCGCCTGTCAGTTAGCTAGCGCCTGTGTCTTAGTCGGCGTCAGGTCCCATCGCGGCCATGGAGGCACAGATGGCGTCACAGTGCTCCTTCTCATGCTCACAGACCGACGCCAGGATGTATTCGGCCAGCGTGCCGTCCCAGCCCGGCCAGGGATGCGACTTCGCCAGTGTCTCATCACCCAGCGACCGCAGGTAGTTCACCAATTGGATGCGCGTGTTCTCCAGTTCGAAAATCTGCTCTTTGGGCGACGTATCCTCATGCTCGGTCACCTGCCGCGCGTTCCAGCCGTCCTGGTCAGCGTCGAAGGCGTCAAAGCTGGCGGGGCGTTGTCCCGTCGCCAATCGGTCGGGCAGTGTCTCCACCACCAGCGCCTCCCAGCCGGTCAGGTGTGCCAGGGTATTCTTGATGGACCACGCGCCGACAACGCCCTTGCGCTCCAGTTGCGCATCCGAGCAGCGGTTGACGGTATCGAGCAGGATGCGCTGCTCACTGGCCAGCGCAGCAAAGAGATCAGTGGAATCGCTGATCGGCGGGGTGGTCGTATCGCCGCCCGCTGGCGCCGTAGGTGTGGTATCGTTCAACGCAGCCTCCTCTTGCATGACTCCGCCCGCATGGCGTCAAACCTGGCTTCATGACTTCGACTGGACCACCAGCACGAAGAGGACCATGCTGCAGGGTATGGACTACTTCGTGGCATGCCGCGTGCCAAGCTGTGGCGCCCAGTGGCGGGCGGCATGGGTGGTGGAGAGGCGCCGATGGTAGCTTGACCGGGTACGCGGGCGCACGCCATGCGCCCCTACAACGATGCGGGCGACCTCCACGATGAAGGGTACTTCGTGGCGGCGTTCCGGCGTATAATCTGCCGACTACAGCTAGCGCGGACGCGAGTTGGCGACGAAACGGGCGCCGATCAGGCTGATGATGGCGAGACCGAGGAACAGGATGAAGTGCGTCACATGCGAGCCGTTGGGCGTGCCACTGAAGGTCAGCACATGCGGATAGCC
>JBDTAI010000501.1:0-16630 GCA_039924685.1 Ktedonobacterales bacterium | reverse complement strand
ATAGAAGACTTCGCAGATCACCTTCAGCGCCGCCTGGTGATCGTCGTCATGCTGCGCGCGCGCCAGCAACACAGTGGCAGGCGGCCGAGTGGTGGGCGCCTGCCACTGCGCAAGGTCCAGCGCCATCGCCGCTGCGCCGCCCCAGGACTCCATACCCAGCGCGGCAAGTTCATCGCGCAACCCTGTCGGTTCGCAGCCACGCAGCAGCCACCATTGCATCGGCAGGTGATGCTGGCGATAAGGAGCGATCACGGCTTCTAGCTGCTCCAGTCGGGCAGGACCGGCGACGGCATAGCGCAGAACGATGTTGAGCATGGTTTCGGTAGAGGCGGGCGTATAGACGCGCAGGTAGTCGGCGGTGTCGTCCACATAGGTATGCGGCTCGCCCGACACGGCGCCGAGTGTGGCCCAGGCCGCCGCCCAGTTGATCTCGACCAGCCGCGCCAACTGCGTCAGGTGGTCCAGCGCCATGCTCCTGCTCCCTCTATCTACTCAAACAGACGCAGTTCTTCGCCCAAGCCCCGGTCACGGGCGAGCGCATAGACCAGGCCGCCGACCGCTACATCTTCGAGGCCGATGCCCAGCGACTTGAAGAGCGTGATCGCCTGCGCCGAGGGGCGTCCCACTGTCTTGCCCGCCACGATCTCGCCAAGTTCGACGATCCGCCCCTGCATGCGCGCCTGCGCCAGATCGAGCTTGCCCGCCTGCGCCGGAATCAGCAGATCGCCCGCTTCAAGCAACGCCTGATCGAAGGAGTCTACGGCGAGCAGGTCACTGCGCATCACGGCCTCGTCGTCCACCTCGCGGCGGTCAGCCCAGTTCGATCCCATCAGGTTGAGGTGTGTCCCCGGTCGCAGCCAGGCCCCATCGAGGACAGGCGCGCGGGTGGTGGTGGCCGTCACCACGATGTCGGCGCTGCGTACCGCTTCCTCCGCAGTGGCCGCGAGTTGCACGTCCACGCTCAGCGTCTGGCGCATCTCGGCGCAGAACGCCTCGCCCTTCGCCGCATCGCGCGCCGCCACGCGAATCGTCTCGATGGGCCGCGCCGCGCACATCGCGATCAGTTGGGTGCGCGCCTGCCCACCGGCGCCGATCAGCCCCACCACGCGGGCATCGTCGCGCGCCATGGCGCGGGTCGCCACGCCGGATGCGCCGCCGGTGCGCATCTGGCCCAGCCAGTCAGCCTCGATGATCGCCAGCAGCCGGCCATCTTCGGCGGAGGAGAGCAGCACGACGAAGCGCACACCACCCGCAAACGCCGTATAGGTCTTGAGGCCGATCAGCCCCGGCCCATCGGCTTCGGGATGCCCCGGCTCGCCGGGCGTATAGGCGGGCAGGGTGTGCATCACGCCGCGCCGGTCGGGCGTGACAATGCGCATACGCGGCAGGTTGCGTGTCTCGTCGGCGCCCTGCCGCTTGAACGCCGCCTCCAGTGTGCGCATCACCTCCGGCATCGCCGCTGAGGACAGCAGCGCCCGCACATCGTCTTCGCGTAGCACCAGCGTCATATGTTTCTTCTCCTACCCACCACCGACCGGCGCAAAAAGCTCGATACGGTCGCCATCACACAGGGCCGATTCCTCACGGAGCATGTCACCGGCGCGGCTGTCACTGCGCCTACGGCTACGGCGGGCCAGCGGCAGATCGTCGGGGTCGGCGTCGAGCGCGCAGGCGAGATCGGCGAGGGTCGCGCCCTCCGGCAACTCCACTGTGCGCACAGGTGCGCCGCCCAATAGATAGCGCCGCAACTCGCCAAACGCCTCAACCGTCACACGCATGAACGCCACCCCCTGTTAGGTGATAGTTATCCCTTGCGCGCCGCCAGCAGTTCATCGAGCGCCGCAAGGATCGTGTCGTTCTCCTCGATGGTGTTGTAGAAGTGCGGCGAGATGCGCAGCAGCCCCGGACGCGAATCCACGACGATGCCACGCTCGCTCAGACTCTTCACCAATTCTTCGGGCCTGTCGAGCGCCAGCATCACAATCGAGCTACGCTGCGCGCCATCCAGCGGACTGCGCAACGTCCAGCCGCGTTCGCTGCCACGGCGGGCCAGATCGTCGGCGAGATAGCGCGTGCGCTCACGGATGCGATCCACACCCACCTCAAGCACAATATCGAGCGCGGCGCTGGCGGCGTAGATTGCGGCCATCGGCGGCGTGCCAGCCTCCAGGCGCGCGGCGTCGTCGCGGTAAGCGAACTCGGTGGTCTTGAACTGGAACTGATCACGTGAGGCCCACCAGCCGGTCATCGTCGGGCGCAGGCGCGGCAGGTGCTCCTCGCGCACATAGATGAAAGCCACACCCGGCCCACCCATCAGCCATTTGAGCGTCCCCGTCACCAGAAAGTCAATCCCCAGCGCCTTCACATCCAGCGGAATCTGCCCGGTTCCCTGATAGTCGTCCACCAGCAGCAGCGCGCCCTGCCTGTGCGCCGCCTGCGCCAGCGCGCCCACATCCTGAATATAGCCGCTGAGATAGAAGACCCGCGAGGTCGCCACCAGCCCCGTTCGCTCGTCCATCTGCGCAGTGAAGCGCTCGGTGGGCAGCGTCACACGGTCCGCGCTCTCGACGAACGACACCTGCAGGCCGGTACGCTCCTTCGCCAGCCATTGATAGGCCAGCGTGGGGAAGTCCATATCCGCCAGCACGACGCGATTACGCTCACCCAGATCGAGTCCACTGGCGATCTCGCCGAGCGCAACTGAGACGTTGGGCGCAATCGCGATCTCGTGTGGTTGTGCGCCGATCAGGCGGGCGAACTTCTCACGCAACGCCGCGAGTTCACCCATCCAGATCGCATACCACGCCTGCGCGCCATGCTCATTCCAGAGGTCCTGAAAGCGCGTCATCGCGGCCATCGAGCGGCGCGAGAGCGGCCCCAGCGAACAGCTATTCAGGTAGACCTTGCGGCTGAGGATCGGGAACTCCTCGCGGTAGGCCAGCAGGTCGGTATGTGGCTCGTCGGTCTTTGGGGCCTTCGCCTGTGTCCCATTCGCCCCCACTTTGGCTGCTTTCTGGGTTTTCGTTGTCGCTTTCGTCGTCGCTCCTGGTGTCGCCGATGACCGCTGCGCCACGTCACGCCTCCTATCATAACAATTGTAACCAATGCCGTATGTTTGGCCGCAGGCGGACGTCCGCCAGACGGCCCTACAGTGTACTGCCGCGCATCCGCCCTGCCGTGTGTCTGATAGCGTCTCTTCAGGATAATACCCGATCCGCTGGCGTTTGTGTCGAGTCATTTGCGTCGAGGCGTTTGCTGGAAGCGCATGGTGGCTTGACCGTCATGGGAGCGCATGCTATGCTGGCTGCGATGTGCGCCCTACAGTCGTCACACCTGAACGCAGCATTCAATCGAGAAGAAAGCCACCGTAGATCCATGCGTTTGCCCGCTCGCGTCTCTGTTCGCGTCCACAGTCTTGCCCACGCGCTCATCTCGAAAGGCCGCTGGTATGCTATGGGTCGAGACGTATGGCGACATCGCTGGGAACTGCTGCTGGCAACCCTGGCGCTGCTGGTCGGAGCGGCGATCTGGCTACATGCAAATACGCCTTGGCAGCACGTCGGCTACGACTTCCGCGACTATCTGGCGGGCGCGCGTGACATCGCCGCCGGACGCAATCCCTATGCCCAACTGGTGCGGCAGGTAGCCGATACCACCCCCGGCGACACGGGATTCCACGCCCACGGCTATGTCTATCCACCGCTGCTGGGGATGCTGCTGGCGCCGCTGGTCTGGGCGGGCCTCAGCGCCAGGCAGATAGCGACCATCTGGACGCTGGTGAACGTTGGCTCCGTGGTCTGGATGGGCTATGAACTCAATCTTGCCCTGCGCAATTCACGCAACATCGTGGGAACACTGCTCTTCGCCGTCGCCGCGCTATTGCCAGCCGTGGCGACCTACGATCTCTCGCTGGGTCAGGCGGATATGCTGATGGCGGCGCTGGCGGTGATGGCCTGTGGGCTATGGCTACGCGGCTCGCGCTGGTCGTGGCTTGTGCTGGGGATCGCCATCGCCATCAAGCCGACGCTGGCGCTGCTGCCGCTGGTGTGGCTCTGGAAGCGCGACTGGCGGGCGGCGCTGGGAACCGCCATGGCGGCGGGCGCGCTGACACTCGGCCCGTTCATGATTGTGGGGTGGCAGGCGTTACGCGATTACGTCATCTTCTTCGCGCACTGGAACGCCTTTAGCGCCAACGCGGAGTACATCAACCAGTCGCCCTATGGGATGCTGCTGCGCCTGTTCACCGTCAACGCCTATACACAGCCGTTGCTGGTGGCGTCCTGGCTGGTTTCGCCGTTGCGGCTGGCGGCGATGGCGGGCGCGGCGCTGCTCTGGCTGGCGGTCGTCCCACGGCGGGCGCTGGAGCGTCGCGCGCTGGCGCTGGGCGAGTATCTGCTGGCGCTGCCGCTGATCCTGTTCTTCAGCCCGCTCGCCGAAGACATCCACTACTGCCTGCTGATCCCTGCGCTGATCGGGCTGGGGTGGCTTGCCTGGGCGCGTGGTCTGCGGCGCTCGTGGGCGGCGTGGCTGCTGTGGAGCGCGTTCGTGTTTTTCTGCATCCCGCGCATCCAGGAGATCATTTATCCTGACCACCTGCTGACGCTGCCCGGCCAGGATGCGCCTGGTATTGGGGCGCCGATCACGCTGCTACGCACGGGCGCACTGCTGCTGGTCGCCTGCGCAACAATGATCGGGGGGGCGCGCATCCTGTGGCTGGCGCGACGCATGGAACAGGTGGACGCTGGCGAAGGCGCACGACCATCGCAGCTCCCATCCGATATGGCTGAAAAACAGGCGCCAGCACCTACTACGTCTCTATAATGTATGTGGTGGAGTAGCCCCGCTGGGCGGTAGGTGTCACAAAATGTCCGGCTGGGGCGTTCCTATTGATACAGAGGCTCAACAGCAGACGCAGATCAGGTGAGCTATAGTCCCCTGACTGCCAGGTATTATTCCTAGTGACATGTGTTGACATGCGGCGGCACGCGCAACGACAGGCGCATGTACGGTAAGCGAGGGATTGTGGGGATGAGGCAGCGACCAGCAGACATATTTCGGCGATTGTTTCAGCGTGAGACCTGGCTGGGCAATGTCCAGCGGCGTCTGGGGACGGTGGCGCTTGGCATGATGGCGTTGCTCTTGATCGGCATCTCCGGCTATGGCGCCCTCTCCTATACCACGCAGAATACCGCGCGCAGCGAAAAGGTGCGGCTCGACGCCGCCATCGCCACCGTTCGCGCGCAGGTGAACGCGCCCGACAGTCTGATCCAGCCGATCCAGGCGCAAGAGGCGAGTGTCGCCGCCGCTGATGACGGCACGATCGGCGGCAACCAGCGCGCCGCCGCTGTCTATAGCCAGCTCTATCAGAAGGTCGTCGTCATCCAGCAGACCTCGCCTGCACAGGCGCGCGCGCTGGCGCAGAGCAATCTCACCCAGTTGACGACCGCGGTGGGGACGCTCAAGCAGGGGAATTATGTCGAGGCGCCCGGCTACGCGCAGCGGCTCACGCAGGCGCAGCGCCAGTTCGATAGCGCCGCCACCACCAAAGACTACTTCACCGCCGACCGCTTCATCGAGGGGCAGCTGACCGCCGCCAACGACTTCCAGCCGACGCTCACCCGCCTGCATACCTTCCAGAAGCTGGAACAGTCCTATGAGCAGTTGCTGGGTGTGACCACTGGTAGTGGACCACAGTCGCTGCAATGCGCCCAGGGCCAGAGCTACGACTACTGGGTTGCTGATTCTTACGTCACTGTGACCTTGCCACAACAGGGACCAGCCGCGCCGATCGAGGCGCAGTGGGCTGCGCAGGACCAGACGCTCTTCCGCGCCGCCGCCACACCAACGCAGTACGACGCGCTCAACCAGTTGCTCGCCCACCAGACACAACAACTGCTGGCCGATGAAAATACCACGCTCCCCGGTGTGGCAAATGCGCTGGCGCAAACGCTGCAATCCGATGTCCAGGCGCTTCAGAGCATCAAAGCTGATCCCACCACGCTGCAACAGCAGATTACGCAGGATCAGCAGACACTTGCAGGCCACCCCACGTTCGATGGCTATGTGAAACTCGTTACGACGATGCGCCAGCAGCAGCAGGCCGTCGCCTTCCCGCTGCTCAAAGCCAAGACAAAGGCCGACCTCGCCAACCTGGCGAAACTGGTGGCACAGGGGCAGGCATCCACCACCACTGATCCGGCCAACGGGCAGAAGTATCCCAACGCCTACGAGTACAACGACTCCAACACCGGCATTGGCGACCCGACACAGCGGCTCGCCAATGCGCAGACCACCTCGGACTATCAGTTGGTGGACCAGGAAATCCTGATGTTCACTGCGAACATTCAGGCGATGTTGACCAACCTGAGCGACAAGACGCCCCGCAACAAGCCGCACCAGACTGACCTGCAGTTGCTACAGAATTACGGCCTGATGTCATCGGGCAAGGTGCTGGTCGTCTCGCTGCGTGAACAGGCGGCGCGCTTCTACGACAATGGCCAGTTGGTGAAGCAGGTGGACGTTACGACCGGCGCACCCGACCTGCCCTCGATTCCGGGCGTTCACTGCGTGCTCGACAAGCAGACCAACACGCTCTTCATCTCGCCGGACCCCAAAGGTTCGCCGAACTATTACGCGCCGACGAAGATTCACTTCGCCCTGTACTACTCGTACTACGGCTATGAGCTGCACGACGCCTGGTGGCGCTCCTGGTTCGGCAAGTATTCCAACCTGCCGCACTACGATCCCAGCTCCTTCAACGGTGGCTCACACGGCTGCATCAATTTCAACTACTACAACGGCGATTCGGCGTGGCTCTACAACTGGTCGCCGATGGGCATGCCGGTGATTGTCTACTAACCAGGCTCGCCTCTTGCTTCAAGCGCGTCGGAGTCGCAGCCAGGCGGTTCCGGCGCGCTTTGTGTTGGTATGGGGTATGGGGTGCTACCCATCCAGGGCTGTGTTGATTGCCATCCGATGTGAGAAACGGGCGCTGTTATGTGGTATACTACGGGGAGACTTCGGTGTCTCTATGTGCCCCTAGATGTCCCTAGATGTCCCCATCGCAATCACCCGAATGGACCAGCCAGTTTGCGCAGTTTGACAGTGGTTGGCATATGGACTGGCGTAAACCACATTTGCATGGTAGAAGATAAGGCATGTCTCAGCGAACCTCGCTGTAGAACCAAACGCACAGTTGTCTGAAGTAGTTGACATCGTTCGTAGCAATGGGCGACAGTACGCAGCAGCACATACACGCAACGGCCGGCACGGCGAGACCGCCCACGCTCGCGTCGGATAGCGTCAGATATAGAAGGTGATACGCAGGATGGCGAAGAATCTGGTGATTGTAGAATCACCCGCAAAGGCCAAAACCATCGAGAAGTTCCTCGGCGCCGATTTCGAGGTGCGCGCCTCGATGGGCCATATCATGGATCTACCGCGCAACGGTCTGGGCGTGGAGGTGCAGCACGACTTCAAGCCCAAGTATGAGGTGATCGAGAAGAAGGATGGGCTGGTCGCGGAACTCAAACGCGCCAGCCGTGGAGCGACGGTCTATCTGGCGCCCGACCCCGACCGCGAGGGCGAGTTCATCGCGTGGTCGCTCAAAGAGATGCTGGGACTGAAGAAACCCAAGCGCGCCGTCTTCAACGAGATCACCAAGCGCGCCGTGCAGGAAGCCATCGCCAACCCGCGTGAGATTGACGAAGACCTCTTCAACGCGCAGCAGGCCCGCCGCGTGCTTGATCGTCTTGTCGGCTACAAGATCAGCCCGATTCTGTGGCGACGTGTGCAGTCTGGCACCAGCGCCGGGCGTGTGCAGTCCGTCGCGGTGCGGCTGATCTGCGACCGCGAGGCCGAGGTGCGCGCCTTCGTCCCCGAAGAATACTGGACGGTGGCGGCGACGTTGAGCAAACTCAAGGACCGCGCAACCTTCATCGCCACGTTGGTCGGGCGCAAGAACTCGCCCGAAGCCACGCAAGCTGCCCAGGCGCCGGACGCCGAAGCAACCGATGGGGTGAGCGCCGATGGCGCTCATAGTGACCCCAATGGAAAAAGCGGGACCAACGGCGCCACGGAGACGAGCGGCGCCAATGGGGCTAAAGACGAGCGGCGCGGGCGTATCCGCATCACCTCCGATGCCGACGCGCAGGCGATTCTTGGCGAACTGAAGGGCGCCGCATATACGGTGCTCACGGTGGACCAGCGCGACGTGCGCCGTCAGCCGTTCCTACCCTATACCACCAGCACGCTCCAGCAAGACGCCTCGGTGCGGCTGCGTCTCAAGCCCAAGCGCACGATGAGCATTGCGCAGCAGCTCTATGAGGGCATCGAACTGGGCGACGCCGGCCACCAGGGCTTGATCACCTACATGCGTACCGACTCGACACGCATCTCGGCGGAGGCGCAAACCGCCGTCAAGGAGTACATCGCGGCGACCTTCTCGCCGGAGTATGTCGGCGCGGCGCGCACGGCGAAGGCCAAAGCCAGCGTGCAGGATGCCCACGAGGCGATCCGCCCGACCGACGTGACCATCACACCGGAACGCGTCCGCCACTATCTGACACCCGACCAGTTCAAGCTCTATCAGCAAATCTGGCGGCGGTTCGTCGCGTCCTTCATGGCGGCCGCCGTCTTCGATACGCTGCGTATTGACATCGGCGCTGGCGACTTCCTGTTCCGCGCCAATGGCTCGACGCTCAAGTTCCCCGGCTTCTATGCTGTCTGGCCGCGTGAAGACGACGCCGACACGCTGCCGACGCTGACTGAGGGCGAGGCGCTGACCCTGCACAAGCTGGCGCCTGAGCAGCACTTCACCCAGGCGCCGCCCCGCTTCACCGAGGCGAGTCTGATCAAGGCGCTGGAAGAGCGTGGCATTGGGCGCCCCAGCACCTATGTGCCAATTGTCAGCACCATCCAGGATCGCGGCTATGTGGAGCAGCAGGAACGGCGGTTTGTGCCGACCTGGCTCGGCGAAGAGGTCAACGAGAAGCTGAAAGAACACTTCCCGGAGATCATTGATGTCAACTTCACCGCCAACATGGAGCGCCGCCTGGATGCCGTGGAGGAGGGCCAGCAGAACTGGACCCAGTTCCTGCAAGACTTCTACGCCTCCTTCCGTGAGGAGGTGGACCGCGCCAATGCCGAGATGAAGCGCACCCAGAAGCCGGTGGAGGAGCTTGACGAAGCCTGCCCTCTATGCGCCAAGCAGTTGTTGATCCGCACTGGGCGCTTCGGGCGGTTCGTTTCCTGCTCAGGCTACCCTGAGTGTTCGTATAAGCGACCGCTGATGCAGAAAACCGGCGCCATCTGCCCGCAGGATGGTGGCGATCTGGTGGAGCGCAAGGCGCGCAAGTCTGGCAAGGTCTTCTTTGGCTGCGCCAACTATCCTACCTGCGACTTCGCCGTCTGGGATCGTCCATTGACGGTGGGCTGCCCAGAAGATGGCGGCCTGTTGACGCTCGCCAACGGCAAGACCGAGGCGGCCTGCTATAGTTGTGGCGCCGTGGTGGAGGGCGCGCTCGAAGGGAATCCGGTGGTGGTGGGCCATCGCCAGCCCGAAGCCGAACGAGCAAAAGCCGCCGCCGAGCGTCGCGCCGCCGAGGGCGATGGCGCGCGCGCGACACGCACAACACGCGGCGCCAGAACAACCAAGGCAGGCCCCCGGACCACCAAAGCAAACACAACGACCAAGACAACCAGGACAACCAAGACAACCAGGACAGCAGCAAAGGCGAAACCAGCGACCAGAACCACCAGAACCACCAAAACAGCAGCAAAAACGACGACTAAGACGACTGCCACACGCACACGAAGCGCCGCCGCCGGCCGCGCAACCGGCCTGACCACCACAGCGCGCACAGCATCGCCGCGAGTGCGCAAGACGCCCGAGCCTGCCGCATCATAAGACCCGAACGAGCCGCTGGATGTTCTGCCACCCCTCTCCGGCCAGGGGAGGGGACGGGGGTGAGGCCCAGCAGCATCCGAGAATCAGACGAGAAAAGACAGCAACAACAGAAGGCAACGATTTTCCATGACACAACGAGTGACTGGCGAGATGCGCGCGACGACGATCCTTGCCGTGCGGCGTGGCACTGATGTCGCTATGGCGGGCGACGGGCAGGTGACGGTGGGCGACGCAGTGATGAAGCACAACGCCCGCAAGATTCGCCAACTGGCCAACGGACGGGTGCTGGCGGGCTTCGCTGGCTCGACCGCCGACGCGCTCACGCTCTTCGACAAGTTCGAGGCGCAGCTTGATCGCTACCAGGGCAACCTGCGTCGCGCCGCTGTCGCGCTCACTAAAGAGTGGCGCACCGACAAGTTTCTGCGGCGGCTTGAAGCGATGCTGTTGGTAGCTAGCCGCGACGAACTGCTGGTGCTGACCGGCGACGGTGATGTGATCGAGCCGGATGAGGGCGTGGCCGCCATCGGCTCCGGCGGCCTCTATGCGCAGTCCGCCGCCCGCGCGCTGCTGCAACATACCGAGATGAGCGCGGCGGAGATCGCCCGCGCCGCGATGGAGATCGCTGCCTCACTGTGCATCTATACCAACGACCACATCCTGCTCTACAACCTCGACGACGCGGCGCCAGACGAACTTGCTGACCATACTGAACCAGCCGACGCGCTCACCCAGACGACGCCAATTGCACAGAGCGACCAGAGCGGCCAGAACGGACGCGCAACGAAGGGCAAACGCGAGAGCAAGAGTGAGTAATCACGGCCCGCGTGTTCCGCTACGATGATCGCGCCACAGGCTGTGAAAAGGCGCTTCCCCGCTCACTTCCGACGCGGCACGAAATATGATGCAGTGAGGCATAGTTAGGCATAGTTGGGCCATAGCAATCAGTGGCGCGACAAAGTCGTCCGCTGGCATCCACGCGGGCATTTTCCTGTGTATTTTGTCGATGTGGGAGCGATCTCACATCATTTAGGCGCCGTTGCGCGTATACTATACTACGAGACAGACGAGACCGTTTGGAAACACTGATCAGGTAAACGGAGACACGATCCTGAAGATACAAACGCAGGTTGCTACCAATGTTCGTGTAGGCTGGAGTGACGACATGAAGGCTCTGACTCCCCAACAAATCGTCAGGGAGCTGGACCGCTATATCGTAGGACAGACGGAGGCGAAGCGCGTGGTTGCCATTGCGCTCCGCAACCGCTATCGGCGGCTGGCGCTCGCGCCTGAGTTGCAGGCGGAGATCATTCCCAAGAATATCCTGATGATCGGCCCGACCGGGGTGGGCAAGACCGAGATTGCGCGCCGTCTCGCCAAGCTGGCCGATGCGCCTTTCATCAAGGTGGAGGCGACGAAGTTCACGCAGGTGGGCTATGTCGGGCGCGATGTCGAATCCATCATCCGCGACCTGATGGACGTGTCGGTGGGCATGGTCCACGACGAGCGTGTGACGGAGGTGCGTGAGCAGGCGGCGAAGACCGCCGAGGAGCGCATTCTCGACATCGTGACAGAGAAGGTGCTTGCCGAGAGCGAGCATGACCATGCGCCCGCAGCGCGCCCCGCAGCGCGCAGTTCCGCGCGCGCAAAGACGGCGACATCGCTACCCTCGCTCTCCGCAGCCATGAGCAGTGGTCCGGCCAGCAACGCCGCCAGCACTGCCGCCAGCAGCCCAAGCGCCCGCAGCGCAAGCGCCTCCACTGCCACGGCGCGCCGTCGCAAGCAGGCGGCGCGTAAGCTGGTGGCCGAGCGACTGGCGCGCAACGAGCTTGACGAGCTGATGATCGAGATCGAGGTCGAGCAGGAGGATAATTACCCCTCGGTCTTCGAGTTCGTGGCGGGCATGAGCGGCGACGACATCGGCGACAGCTTCCAGGAGTTGCTGAGTTCAGGTTCCGGCGGGCGGCGGCGTATGCGTCAGGTCTCGGTGAAAGAGGCGCGGCGGCTACTGACCCAGGAAGAAGCGAACAAGCTGGTAGACTTCGATCAGGTGATCGAGCAGGCCACACAGCGCGTCGAGCAGTCTGGCGTCATCTTCCTCGACGAGATTGACAAGATCGTCGGCGCGAAGGTGGAGACCGGGCCGGATGTCTCTGGCGAGGGGGTGCAGCGCGACCTGCTGCCCATCGTCGAGGGTTCAACGGTAATGTCGCGCTTCGGCCCCGTCAAAACCGATCATGTACTCTGGATCGCGGCGGGCGCTTTCCACCACGCCAAACCCTCCGATCTGATCCCGGAGTTGCAGGGACGTCTGCCGCTGCGCGTGGAACTGAGCGCGCTCAATGAGGAAGACTACCAGCGCATCCTCACGCAGCCCGAAAACGCGCTCACCCGCCAGTATGAGGCGCTGCTGGGCGTCGAGCACGTGACACTTCAATTCGAGGACGACGGCTTGCAGGAGATCGCGCGCTGCGCCCAGCGTATGAACGAGCGGGTGGAGAACATCGGCGCCCGTCGCCTGCACACCATCATGGAGAAGCTGCTCGAAGAGGTGTCGTTCGATGCGTCCGAGATGAGCGGCCAGACCGTGACGGTCAATGGTGACTTCGTGCGTGGCCGTCTGGCTCCGTTGCTGGCCGACGAAGACCTCAGCCGCTACATCCTGTAGCAACGTCACCAGCAACCCCCTCTCCCCGTGGGAGAGGGGGCTTTTTCATGGTCAGTCCAGCACATCGCGGGTGCGGACGATGTAGTAGCCCAGGCCGATGAAGACCGCGCAGTAGGCCAGCGCCACAAAGAACGACCGTAGCGGGTCGAGCGAGTTGCTCCCCAGCGTGATCGCCAGTGGATACTGTCCGGCGTGCCATGTCAATGCGCCGAGGTTGGTACCCAGGAACCAGTCGGGGATGTGGCCCACTGTTTTGAGGGTGGCATTGTTGACCGCCTCACCCACCGAGCCAAGCCCTGTCAAGATGCTGCCGACGACGAGTTCCAGCAGCAGGTAGACCAGCGCTACGCCGATGCCCGCCGCCGTGGACTTGCCGAGCGTCGCCATGAAGAAGGCGATCAGGCCGTAGGCAAACAGATTGAACGCCAGCGCCATCCAGTAGACCAGTAACTCCCAGTAGCCACGCGGCGGCGGGAAGGTGAACGAGCTACCCATCGCGCCCGCGACGCCAATACCCACGATGATGCCCAGCACGATCATGGCGGCGGCGACAACCAGCGCGAGGACTGCCAGCGCCGCCAGTTGCGCCGTCACCATCTGGGCGCGTGTGACCCCGCGCATGAAGGCCAGCCGTTGCGTACTGAAGCCATACTCACCGCCGACCAGCGCGCCTGCCAGGATGCACAGGAAAAAGACCCCCATGTAGCTGGTATAGATGCCTGCGATGCCGATGGCGCCAGGAAAGGCGATATAGCTGTCACGGAAGTTGTTGGCGGTCTGCCGCTGCTGCGCCTGCGCTTGATCGATCTCCTGCTGGGTCGGCGGCTGGCAGACGATCTGCTGCGGCTGATTGGAGTTTGGGGCAGGTGTGCCGACCGGCGCGCAGTTCTCGCCCGCGTCAACCCGCGCATTGGCGATGGCATAGTAGATAAACACCTGGAACCCGACGACCACGGCGAAGAGGCCCAGCAGCAAGCCAATCAGAATCTTGCCCATAACGCGCCGTCGCGCCATGAACAGCACCCAGCCAGTCATGCGCAATGTCTGTCGCAGCCAGTTCGCATCAGGTATCTGCGCCGACGGAAGTGGGGCGAGCGCCGACTGGAATGGCGCCTGTGGTGTGGTCATGGGTGCAGTCATGCCTGGCCTCCTTGCACGGGTGTCGCGTCCGCCGACGCAGACGGCGATTGTGTTTGAGCTGTTTGAGCTGTTTGAACTGTTTGAACTGTTTGAGATGATGAAGCAGCCGGTGGAACTGGTGGAGATGGGGGCGTCCCTTGCGCCCCAGGCATCCCAGGGGTCGCTTGCGCATCGCCTGTCACCTGCAAGAAGAACTGCTCGAGGCTGGCCTCGCGGCGGCGCACCTCGGCAGGGAATAGCCCCTTGCCCGCCAGCAGGGCGTTCACATCGGCGGCGTGTTCGGCGGGCGCATCTACCAGCAACAGCCAGCCACCGGGGGGTGTCCAGGCGCCGGGTTCCGGGCGCACATACTGCGCGCCATGCAGCCACGGTTGCTTGATCTCCTGAAGCGTCTGCACGGCGGCGAAAAGCTGTTCCGGCTGATTGAAGCCAAGCTGTACGCCGTTATGTGCGCCCAGCAGCTGGTTGACCGGCCCCTGCGCCAGCAATATGCCGTCTTTGATGATGGCGACGCGCGTGCAGACCTGCTGCACCTCATAGAGCAGATGGCTCGACAGTAGCACAGTAATGCCACGCCGGGCAAGCTGCGAGATCAACCCGCGCACCTCGACAACGCCCGCTGGATCGAGGCCGTTGGTCGGCTCGTCGAGGATGATCAGTTCGGGGTTAGTGAGCAGCGCCGCAGCGATGCCCAGTCGTTGCTTCATGCCCAGCGAGTAGCGGCGATAGGCGTCTTTGGCGCGTGGGGCCAGCGCCACCTGCTGCAAGGAGGTCTCTACACGGGCGCGGGTGGTGGCGTTGTCAGGCAAGCCGGCGAAGGTGGCGATGCCCAGCAGATTCTCGCGTCCAGAGAGGAATGGGTAGAACGAAGGCTGCTCGACCACCGCGCCCACGCGCTGCAAGGCGAGCCGTCGCTGCCCCGTATCGCGCATATCGCCACCGAACATGCTCATCACACCCGCCGTCGGCCAGACCAGACCGAGCAGCATACGCAGTGTGGTGGTCTTGCCCGATCCATTGGGGCCGAGTAGCGCAAAGACATCGCCGCGATGCACTTCGAGATCGAGCTTGTTGACGGCGACACGCGAACCGAACTGTTTTGTCAGACCGAATGTGCGGACGATGAGGTCGTCCGTCGCATCGCTCTCTGGCGTCGGCGGCGCAGAGGGTATAGCCACTGGAGCTTCTTGCATAGCGTCCCCATGTTTCTTCAAGCGGAGGAGTGAAGCAGGCGAAGACCTGCGAAGCAGGGCATGCGTGATCAGTGATCGGTGATCGAGGATGCAAGCGTAGATGTGCTGGCATGTACCAGGGTCTGGTCTACTCAAGTGTACGAGGCATAGCAGGCGACGGTTCCATATCGTCCATTGGAGATCGCCCACTGGCAAGCTACACACCGCCAGTATACAGGCGCGGATGGGTCATGGTCAATGCGGCCAGCGGCTAAAGCCGCGCCTGCGCGGACTGGAAACACATATCGTGGGGCGCCATAACGCTCCCGCTGGACATTCCTGCTTGCCGACGACTACACTGCTGTCAGGGGGATCACAGACTGGATCACAGACTGTGACAGTGGTGAGATATGAGAGGATGCACGATGAATAGCGAGTATCCAGCGGAGGCGCTGGCCGAGTTGCGGGCGACGCTCGAAGCGAAACGTAGCCACTTTCAGACGCGGCTCACAGGGTTGCGCGCAGCGGAGGGCGCGAGCGACGATCCCAATGCCATCTCGCGCGCAGACGACAGCGGCGATAGCGGTGATGACAGCGTGGACCTCGAAGAGCTTGACCGCGAGAACGCCGAATCGGAGGATGTGGAAGCCAACCTGAGCGATGTGAACGCGGCGCTCGCCCGCATGGACGCCGGAACATATGGCGCCTGCGCTGAATGTGGGCGACCGATCCCGCTGGCGCGGCTGCATGTGCTGCCAGAGGCGCGCTATGACGCCGAACACGCGGCGCTGCACGAAACTGGGCGCTAACCCCGAATGCTAGATGACGAGGAGCAACCATGCTGACGGTTGAAGAGGCGCGTGAGCGCATCCTGGCGCATGTGCGGCGCAGGCCCGCGCTGCCCACGGAGCAGATCGCGCTTGCCGGGGCGCTGGGGCGGGTGACGGCGGCGGATGTGGTGGCGCAGGAGCCATCGCCGCCTTTCGCCAACTCCGCGATGGATGGCTATGCGCTGCGCTCCGCCGATACTGCTGGGGCAAGCGATGCGGCGCCCGCGCGGCTGCGGCTGGTGGGCGAGGTTCCGGCGGGCGCGGTCTATGCCGGAGTGATGGGCGCTGGCGAGGCAGTGCGTATCCTCACAGGGGCGCCCGTGCCGGATGGCGCTGACGCCGTGCTGCAACAGGAACTCGTCACGGTGGCGGATGGCGTCGTGCAGATCGCGCAATCCGTCACTGTCGGCAATAATGTGCGCTCGGCGGGCGATGATGTACGCCCCGGTATGATGCTGACGCGCAGGGGAACTGAACTGGGGCCAGCCGAGATCGCGCTGCTGGCGTCACTGGGCGTGCATCCGCTGACGGTGACACGGCGCCCACGAGTAGCCATTCTGGCGACCGGCGACGAATTGGCGCCACTTGGCGAACCGCTGCGTCCCGGCCAGATTCACGAGAGCAACACTCCCTATTTGATCGCCGCAGTGCAGCGCGCGGGCGCCGAAGCGTGGCCGCTGGGCATCGCGCGCGACCGCGCCGACGAAATTCGCGCAAAGATCGCGCAGGCGAGCGCCGCAGATCTGGTGCTGACATCAGGCGGCGTCTCGGTTGGCGACTATGATCTGGTGAAGCAACTGCTGGCGGAGCAGGGCAGCATAGACTTCTGGCGCGTGCGCATGCGCCCCGGCAAGCCGCTGGCCTTTGGATTGCTGGGCGAGACGCCACTGCTGGGCCTGCCCGGCAATCCCGTCTC
>JBDTAI010000500.1:0-3938 GCA_039924685.1 Ktedonobacterales bacterium | reverse complement strand
CGCCCGCGCTCGAGAAAAACGCCGTAAGGTAGATGTATTGATAGGTGATCCGCACTCCCAGATACTCATCAAACGCACCACTATCGGAGCGCGCGCTGTAGGGCCAGGTGGCGACGCCGATGGGATTACCCTGACCATCGTAGGCGTCATCGTGCGCCGGATCATACCCGCCCGTCTCATTCGACCGATAGATCTCGATCTTGAGGATGTGCGCGGCGCCCAGACCAGAAACGCGGCTGAGAATCAGGCGCACCATCTCCTGATCGCTTTGGGCGTCGGTGGGGCCGTGAATCGAACCGATGCGAGCGGCGTCTTTGGCGGCAAAGTTATAGACGCCGATGGATGCGTTGATGACCGAGAACTCGATCACGCCGAAGATCATCAGGAAGAAGATCGGCGAGATCAAAGCGAACTCGACAAGCGCCTGCCCGCGTGAACGCCCACGTCGCTGTTGTTGCGCCCGTCGCCCTGCATCACCTGCATCACCTGCATCATCACGTCGCAGCATCGCCTCCGCCCTTCCCATCGCTGCACACCGCCGCTGCACATCATCCCACGCCGCTACGTTCTTGCGCCATACTCTTCAACGAACGACGAGCGCAAACCGGCAGAGACGATTTCACCGCACCTGCGCCCGTTTGTCAACTACCATGGGACCAGCATCGTCAATTGCGCGCTGGCGTTGAGGAAACGTCCTATATCGAGCGCCTGGGCCTCGAGCGCGGGCAGCAGCGCAGGATCGAGTGGCTCGAACGGCTGCACGCTGACGCTCAGGTGTTCGCCGGGGTCGCGATGAGCGGGTCGAGATGGACCAGTGCGCCGCTGCAAGCGCCAGGCGCCGACGACGATGCCATCTACCACCACCACTGGATGAATCCATCCACCGCCCGCCTGGATGGTGCGGGCAAAACGCGGCGGCAGCGTGAAGTCGCGGCGCCGGTAGCCCAGAAGCCAGGCGTCGAAGGCTGGCAGCAGTCGAACGCACGGCGCCTGAGTCTGATCGTCTGCGCTATCCTGTCCACTGTCAGGTAGCATCCATGCGGGTTCGCCTGCAATGGTCACAGGTATCAGTTCCCCAGTGATCAGTTGAACGCCGCGCCGCGCAGTAGTCAGCGGAATCCCGGCCCAGGCGGCGAAATCGTCGGCGTCGGCTGGACCATAGGCGCGGATGTAGCGCCTGGCAAGTTCAGCCAGCGCATCATCAGGCGCTCGTTGGCCGCCACGCTGCCCCACCCATTCATCGAGCAGCACATAGGTCGGCTCATCCTCGCTGTGTTCCGCTCCCCGGCAGATGACGCCCTGCATGGCGGCGTACATCACCAGGTGCGCGGGCGCCTGGCTGCTGGGGTCAATGGCGAGACCCTTATTGGTGAGCGCATGGATCAGGTCGCCGCGTGTGCAGCCGCCATGCTCTGCAAGAATCTCGCGTAGCAGCGACATCGTCCGCGCACACAGAGCCGCGTCGAGGCCCAGCTCCAGCCGCCGACTGTGATACCTTGCGGTGAAGATCGGCCCCAGCAGCGCCACCATCCAGCGCACATCTTCGACGGGCAGCATATGCAGCGTTCCACGCATCGCCCAGGTGCGCACGATGGCGCGTTCCTCGTTGCAGGCGCGTGTGACGTCCGCTGCGGTCACCGCCATGCTGCGGGGACGAACGGCAAGCCGCGCCGCTGGCGTATCCTGCGCCTGGAGCGCGGTCACGCGCCGAAGCGCCTCATATGCAGTCATTGGCAGTTCACCTGATAAGCATTGTGAGCGCATGCGCAGACGCCGTAGTTCATCCATCGAGAGTGATACCACCATAGGTCGCCCATCCCCGTTCCCACCACGCTGTCCAGCGTCAACACCGAGACACCAATATTCATGAGAATATCCATGAGCAAGACGTTTCGCCCAGCCGTCTTGACCAGCGCCTCATAGCCAAACTATCATACAGTCGCCATGTTTGAGATGCAAAAGGACCCGCCCATCACAACCACGCCATCCATAGCCCAACCACCGCAACCGACGGCGCCAACGCTACGATGCGCATTGCAACGGGCAGCGCTGCTTGCGCTGGTCGCGCTGATGCTGCTGGGGCTATGCGTGGCGCTTGCACCCGACAGGCCGGGCGTCAACCAGTACC
Source organism: Ktedonobacterales bacterium (assembly GCA_039924685.1). GTDB lineage: Bacteria > Chloroflexota > Ktedonobacteria > Ktedonobacterales > JADMIN01 > JBDTAI01. The sequence continues at coordinate 1,810 of JBDTAI010000500.1, read as the reverse complement.
TCGCGGCGGCGGCTCAGGCGCGGGCGGTGTACCGCTATGACCGCGCGCTCGTGTGGTATACGCTGGCCCAGACACAGGCGCCCCAGGATGCGCGTCCGCTGTGCGGCCAGGGCGAGATACACGCCCTGCGGCAGGAGTGGCGACTGGCGATCAGCGCATGGAATGCGTGCCTGGCGCACACACCACAACCGATGCAGGCGATGAACGCCTGGCAATCGCTGGGCGATGCGCAACAGGCGCTGGGCGACAACGCGGCGGCGCAGGCAGACTGGCGACAAGCGACGGCGCTCGGCTCGCTGGGAGCAGAACGCGAACTGGCGCAACAGGCCGAGGCAGCGGGCGACGTATCGGCGGCCACGCGCTATTGGTCGCAACTGGCGCAATCCCCTACCGACGCCGCAGTGGCGCAAACGCAGCTTGGCTACCTGGCGCTATGGAAGAGCGATCTGGCGGACGCGCAAAGGCATCTGCTCGCCGCCGCAGCTATCTCGCCTGCCATCCGCGCACAGTTACAGTCATCTGGTGTGCTGGCGCTGGCAGCGACGCCCCTGACCACCGCCGCCAACCTGACACGCCTGGGCTACGCCTTGCTGGCCGCCGATCTGCCTGCGCTGGCAATCAGGCCGTTGCTGCGCGCGACAACCCTTGCGCCCGATCAGGGAGTCGCGCATGCCCTGCTAGGATGGGCGTATCTTCAGACGGCGCAGAATGGGTCGCAGGCGGCGCGTCGCGCGCTGGCGCAACGCGAGATCATGCTGGGCGCGCGACTGGCGCCGGAGGTGAGTTTTACGCAGTTCGCCGCCGGAGAGCTGGCGCTGGCGCTGGGGACGCCAACACCGGCGATAGCGTTCTTGCAGCGGGGATTGGCCGAAGATGCGCGCAACGTGGCGCTGTGGAGTGCGTTGGGGCAGGCGCAACTGGCGACACACGACTACTTCTCGGCGGAGTTCTCGCTGCAAAACGCCGCACAGTTGAGTGATGATCCAGCTGATACGATCACCTTTGTGCGCTATTATGTAGACCATCAGCTTGGGCTGGCATCCGGGCGGGCGCTGACGGCTGCCGTCGCCGCGATCCACCGCTGGCCAGGCAGTGAGCAGTTGTGGTATCTGCTTGGCGTGGTGAATGATCTGATCGGCCAGCATACCGGCGCCTACTACGCCTTTACGCGGGCGCAGGCGCTCGATCCAGGTGATTCCGGCCCCTATTTCTATCTGGGGAGCTACGCGGAAGATGAGGGGAATGAGGTGGTGGCGGCGCTCGATCTGCGCACAACGCTGGCGATTAGCCCCAACGGTCTCCACGCCGCACAGGCGCGTGACCTGCTGGCGCCCATCGCCGATATACCCGTGTGAGGCGCAGCCATTGACGCAGCGTTGCAGCGGCGCATCGTGTGGAATGCATCACAGGCAAGCCAGTTATACTGCGGCTTATTGGTCGTTTCTGATTGTATCAGGGGGTAACAGGTACGTCTCCAGCCCACGCGGGCGCGGCGTTGGCCGCTGACCCGTCTGCCCGCAGGCCGCTTGCCACCTTGTGCTGCACACGCGCTTGATGCACACGCATGATACAATGGGGTCGCACAAGCTCAGGGGAACCGCAGGGGGGCGTTACCAATCAGCGGCGCTACGGCTGACGGCGATGTTTGGCGCGCATCTGTAACGTACCCTAATCATGTGCCTTCACTCCAGACGACCCATAATAGGGCAGTGCAACTATCACTTGCAGCGTATCCATGAGCGATCTATACGTTACCCACCAGTTACCCACGAGGCAGAACAAGGAGCAGAGGCGCATGACGGATAACGGG
>JBDTAI010000499.1:0-7060 GCA_039924685.1 Ktedonobacterales bacterium | reverse complement strand
CCATCGCCATCCACGCCTGCCGCGTGCGCAGTTCGATACGCAGGTCTTTCGCCACGATGGCCGCAACCTGCCGACAGAAGAGCCGCACGCCACCCGTTTCAGGTGTTTCGCCAGGCGAGAACGGGCGTCCGCCAGATGCCCCTACAGGCACATCAGGCGTAGGTTGCGCAGTGACACGCCGCTGCGTATAGAGCGCGCGCACATCATCCGCCGCGAGCGCTGCCGATGGGCCGTCGTGCGCCACGCGCCCGCCCAGCAACACCAGCGCCCTATCGCTCAGGCTCAAACCGCGCTCGAGGTTGTGCGTCGTCAGCACGGTCGTCTGGCCACGCGCCCGCCGCTCGGCAAGCATCGTCTCCAGCAGGGCAATCGCCTCGTCGTCAAGCCCGGTGTCAGGCTCATCCAGCAGCAGGATCGCCGGATCGTGCAGCAGCGCGCGGGCCAGCGCCAATCGCTGTTGCTGTCCCCGTGAGAGGTTGCGCACGCGCTCGTTGGCGCGTGTCTTCAGTCCTACCAGCGCCAGCAGCCCATTCGCCCGCTCGGCGCCATCACGCAGGCCATACATGCGCGCGTAGAACAGCAGATTTTCCCGCGCCGTCAACTCATCGTAGAGACTCAGGGAATGGCCGACATAGCCGATGTTGCGTCGCGCCACGTTGGCCTCATCGTCGAGATCGTATCCGGCGAGTGTGATGCTTCCACTGGTTGGCTTCGAGAGCGCCGCTAGCATGCGCAGCAGTGTAGATTTGCCCGCGCCGTTCGGCCCAAGCAGCGCCAGCGTCTCGCCAGTGGGCAGCGTGAACGAGACGTTGCGCACGATGGGTCGCGCCTCGAACGTCTTGGTCAGCCGCTCCACACGGATCGCCACTGGCTGCGGCTGCTCCTGCGCGTGTGACGCCTGGTGCAACGGCCCAACTTGCCGCGTCGCCTTTGACGGGACGGGAACTTGCGGCGGCGTTTCGAGCGCCATCATCGCTGCCCTCCCATTGCATTGCCGCCAGCCGCGCCAACGGTATCCGCCGACTTCTCAGCATGCTTCGTCTGTTCAGGCTGCACATCCGTCGCACCCACCGCACGTGCGCGTTTACTTGCCGCCTGCGGTTGTGCGCGTTTGGGAGTCGCCAGTTGTGATTGCGTTGCGCTGGCGGTCGTCAGCGGCAGATCAGCCGCCAGCAACGCTTTGAGGTCGGTGCGGGTCTGGCTTTCCTTCAGCGAATATTCGCTGTCGGTGAGCGCACCAGAGGTGTGCGCCTTCTCCAGCGCCAGCAGCCGCTGCAAGAGCCGCTTGCGATCCGCCTCGCGCTGGGTGATGTCTTGCCGTCGCGCCGCCTTCGCCGCAAATGCTTCGCGCTGGCGGGTCATGGCCACTGCCCGCGCCGGGACGAAGCCCAGCGCCACCGCCAGATCACCCCGCCAGAGATAGGCGCCGAGCAGCAGCAGCACCACCAGCGCCAGGATCGCCACCACGAGTTGCAACTGCGTCATGTTCAGGTATTGCTTCTGCCCCGGCGTTGGCAAATCCCACAGATTGATCGCCATCTGTGTCTGGGCGGCGGCATTGTTGTGGGTAAAGACCTGATAGCGCGACCCGAAGGCGTCGACGATGCCTTGCGCGCCCAGTCCGGGGCTGCTCTGTACCAGCATATTGGGCGGCACGAGCGCCACCACCTGCGTTGTCGGGTACTCCGCCGTGTAGGGGAAGCTGAACGTCTGGCCGGTGTAGGGTACATCGAAGGTGAAGGCGAACTGTGTTTGTCCCGGCGGCGCGCTGGCCGTCGAGGCGAAGCCAGTGTTCACCTGGATGATCGTCGAGTTGAAGAAACCGACGCCTGTGGTCAGGTTGGCTGCATTGGCTGGCAGTGAGAAGCGCAATAGCCCCTGTGGCATGCCGCCACCGCCGCTGCTCCCCGCAGGCAGCGCGCCGACGAACGCCGTCTTGCCGGAGTTGTTGATCGTCAGAAACTCGCCCACGTGCATCAGCCCTTGTTCCTGGGTTGGCTCAGAGAACAGGATCGTGGCGATGCTGACGCTCAGGTTGGCGCTGCTCTGCGTAGCGTCGTAGACTGTCACCGCTGCCTGCGCCGCTGCGCCCGCCGCCAGTGAGATCGGCTGACTGGAATACAGCCCACCCTGATAGGCGGTGTAGACGGCGTAGTTCTGGTTGTCGCCGGTAGGCGGCACGTTGGTGAAGGCGAAGCGGCCCTGCGCGTCGGTGGTGGCCGTCTCCACATCGGTCGGTTTGGTTCCCACATTGAATTGCAGTGTCACCTTCTGATGAGCGACCGGCGTGTTACCCTGTGTGCCATTCACAACGGTTCCGGCGATGATACCAAACGCCGCTGTCCTGGCCGATCCGGCTGCCAATACGACGCTCTGCGCGCCTACGCCGAACTCCAGTGCAACTCCGATGAGTAGCACGACCAGCAAACCGATAATCCTGATCCTGCGCATCATCCTACACTCCCTTCCGTCGGGAGGTGCGGCGGTCGCGCACACTGGGCGTATGGGCGTTGCGATGGGTAGCTGCCGATGTGGTGTGCCTGGCTGACGCGGTTGATGTCTCCTGCGTGTCGGCACGTTCAGTGATGGCGGCGCCTGTCGCGCCAGTTGTCGCGCCGTTGCGCGTCTTACGTTGCGCCGTTGCGCTGTGCTTGCGGACATCCTGCTGGCGTAGCGTCGCAAGCTGCCGCTCGATCAGACTATCGAGTTCCTGTTCACGTTGATAGCGCACTTTGATCGCCGCCAGCGCGCGCCGCTCATACCTGTCGTGCAGCGTCTCATAGTCGGCGTTATCGAGGTTGCCCAGGCGATAATCGAGGTCAACCTCACGCAACGCCTGTTTCGCCAGCCGTTCGCGTTCGGCCACCTCGGCGATAGTAGCGGGCGTTTCTGTCTCGTCAGTGGTAGCGCGCTCCAGCCCCAACAGTGGCTGCACGACGATCAGGATGCAGGCGAGGCCCAAGAGTACGGCGATGATTAGCGGTCCCATTGGTCCTCGCTTTCTGGCTGGTTGCCCAGCCCATCGGATGGGTCGGCGAGATCGGTGAATCCTTCATCTTCCGCCAGTTCGCGTCGCAGAAGGGCGCGCAAGCGGCGGCGTTCCACGTCGCTCAGGTTCGCCAGATCGCTCGCATCGCTCTCATCATCGTGCGATGCGCTTGTGCGTCCTGCGCCAGCGCCAGCAACGGCAGGTTGCACCTGTTGCCATTCGCGGCCCAGTGTGAAAACGAGATAGGCGCCCGCCACGAAGATCACCACCGGCGGCAGCCAGATCAGCAGCGTGAAACCCTGCTGCGGCGGACTCTCGAGGATGGTGTCGCCGTAGCGTTGCTCGAAGTAGGTGATCACCTGCTGCTCTGACTCACCCTGGGCCAACTTCTGGCGGATGACGCCGCGCATCTGCTGGGCAAGTTGCGACGGCGAATCCTGCACCGACTCGCCGTGGCAGATGGGGCATTGCAACTGGCTGGCGACATCGCGCGTTTTCTGGTCCAGCGATTCCGGCTGACCCGCCTGATACATCATCACGCCCCAGACGACGGCGCCGACCAGCAGCAGCGCCAGCGCCGCCAGGAACGACGGACGCCGCAGCAACGCCTTCAACATACCTGTGGTGGATGGACGCGCCTGCACATCCTGCCGCGTCGAGCGGGTGGAGATCGTCGTCATACGGCCACCTCCACGCCAGCCTTCGCTACTGACTGCTTCACGGACTGCTTCGCCGTGGTTGCCGCCCGCTCACCGGACTTCTCGCCCAAGGGCGCCACGCGCCGCCGCTCTGGCCACCAGCAGAGGATGCCGCCCAGCAGCATCAGCACGCCGCCCGACCAGACCAGTGAGACCATCGGGTTGATGAAGACGCGGATCGTCGCCACAGTATCTTTCGGGTTGGTCTCGTCATAGGCCGCCAGAAAGACGTACAGGTCGTTCAGGTTGGGCTGCGTGGTGATCGAGACGCTGCTGGTCGGCTGTGTTTCGAAGCCGGGGAAGATGCGCTGCCCCGGATAGATGTCCTCGACGAAGTGACCATCGTGGCTGACGGTGAAATGTGTGGTAATTGTCTGGATGTTGTCTTTCGATGTGTCGGTTAAACCCTTGTAGGTGATGGTGTAGCCGGAGACGGCAACGCTCTGGCCAACATGCAGTTCGCCGTCGCGCTGCGTCTGGAAGAACTGCGAACCAATCACGCCAACCGCCAGCGCCACTAGCCCCAGATGCACCAGATAGCCGCCATAGCGTTGCCGGTGGCGGCTCACCAGCTTGTAGAGCGCCAGCGGATATGCTTCGCCGTGACCGTGACGCACGCGCACGCCGCGCCCAACCTCATAGAAGATCGTCGCGGCAGTGAAGGCGCAGACCGCAAAACCGACATTCGGCCATATGCCAATTGCTGGCAAGACGCCGACGAAGCCGAGCGCGGGCAGCACAATCGCGCAGACCAGCCCCACCAGCGCGGGCCAGCGGAAGTGGCGGATGACACTGCTGCGTGAGGCGCGGCGCCATGCCAGCAGCGGTCCCACGCCCATCATGAAGATCAGTCCAACGAAGATCGGGCCGTTGACCTGCTGATAGAAGGTCGCGCCGACCGTCATGGTTTGCCCGCGGAACGCCTGCGAGAGAATCGGGAAGACCGTCCCCCAGAAGGTGGCGAAGGCGATGCCAGTCAGCAGCAGGTTGTTGACGAGGAAACTGCCCTCACGCGAGACCACCGAGTCGAACTCCTGATCGGGCTTGAGCTGCGGCAGGCGGTAGATGAACAGGCCGATGGAGGCGATCAGCGCCACTGCCAGGAAGCCCAGGAAGTATGGCCCGATGTCGGAATAGGCGAAGGAATGCACTGAGTTGATGATGCCGCTACGCACCTCGAAGGTGCCGAAGATCGAGAGCGCGAAGGTCGCTAGCACCAGCCCCAGATTCCAGACCTTGAGCGAGCCACGCCGCTCCTGCACCAGCGCCGAGTGCAGATAAGCCGTCGCCGTCAGCCAGGGCAACAGCGCGGCGTTCTCTACCGGGTCCCAGCCCCAGTAGCCACCCCAGCCCAGCACATGATAGGCCCACCAGGCGCCGAGAATCAGCCCCGCCGTCTGAATCATCCATGCGACGAGCATCCAGCGGCGAATGGCGCGCAGCCAGGAGCTATCCAGCCGGTTGCTGATCATTGCCGCGATGGCGAAGGCGAATGGCACGGAGAAGCTCATATAACCCATCAGCAGCATAGGCGGGTGGATTAGCATGCCCGGGTCTTGCAGAATCGGGTTGAGACCCGCGCCATCTGCTGGCGGGATCACGGTGCGGGTGAAGGGTGTCGAGACGAAGTTCAACGTGATCAGGAAGAAGGTCTCAATTGCCATCAGCGTCGCCACGACATAGGGCATCAGTTGCGACGAGGCGCGACGATGCAGCGCAACGGCAATCACCGAGAAGATCGAGAGCATCATCGCCCAGTAGAGCAGCGAACCTTCCTGTCCGCCGTAGAACGCCGAGAGTGTGTAGTACCAGGGCATCGCCTGGCTTGAGTGTTCCGCCACATAAGCCATGCCATAGTCGTGTGTGAGGAACGAGAAGATCAGCGAGAGGGCAGCCGTGACCAGCAGCGCCGCGACGACAATCACCGAGCGGCGGCCACTGGTGGCCAGCGCCGCACTGGAACGGGCGCCAGCCAACGCCGACGCCACAACAGCATAGACGGCGAACAGCAGCGCCAGCAGCAGCGCGATTGCGCCAAGATCAGAGAATCGCAAAGCGAACTGCACGGCGAACTCCTGAAACTTCTGTCCCGTTGACCTCTGGATGCTTCATGCTGGATGCCAGACACGCGGGAAAACCGGGAAAACCACGTAGAACGACTGGGAACGCTACCCCGCTGATGAGCCGGTTGCGCCGGGCGTCGCCGACTGGAACTTCGATGGACACTTCGCAAGGACGTTCTGCGCCTGGAAGACGCCGTTGACGAGATGCCCCTCGGCGACTACCTGAACGCCAGCGCGGAAGGTATCCGGCACAATGCCGTTGTAGACGACCGGCAATAGCAGCGACCCCTGCGCGATGGTGAAGTGGATCGTCTGCGTCGCATCATTGCGCGTTACCGAGTTAGGCGCGACGATGCCTGCCACACGCACCGTCTGGTTCGTGCAGGTGGTGCAGGCGCGCAACTCGTTGATGTTCATATAGTATTCCGCCGTCGAGCCAGTGTTGGCGACCACCAGATAGATGATGGCGCCGACAATCGCCAGACCCGCCAGCACAAAGCTCCAGCCCAGCTTGCGCCGCCCTGGACGCCGCACCGACGGTTGCGGTTGCGCGACGTCACGCTGCTCAACCTCGTCGGCCACATGCTCCATCAACACGTTTCGCCTCCGTCAATCTATCATCACAGGCCAGCAGGTTGTACCCGCGCCCCGTCGCATATCGTCGTCTGCCAGTCGTGGTCGGCGCCCGGCGGGCGGCTAAATCCGCGCCTGGAGGCTTCGCCACATAGCCCGCCTGCGCGGGCTGGAGATGCTGTGGCTATGCCACTACCCATCTCCCTATTTTATCGCGACAGGCCAGCCCAGCGCGAGTGTCTAGCCGTTGCGGCCCAACCCTCAATACCCACAATCACAGGCGCCGAGCGCCAGCGACGGCCAGTTGGCGCCGGACTTCAGTCCCTCTGCCGTCCGTGCTCCAGCATTTCAATGCCAGAGTGGTCACTCGCCATACATCTACCGTTACCGTAGCGGCGTCAGCCCACTCTCAAAGATATAGGTGAGCGCGGCGCCGAGCACGAAGACCGCGATGCCAAGATACAAGATCAGGGTGGGCGCTATGCGCCACAGGCGGCCCCGCTTGCGTGGTGGGCGACGCGCCTCCTGCGCCTGGAACAGCGCGAGGCCGAACATCACCAGCGCCAGCAGAACTTTGACCACCAGCGTCACGATATAGGACGGTCCGACGCTCACAGCGGTCAGCCGGTCGAAAATCAGATAGACGCCACTGAGTGTCAAGAGACTGATGCAGATGTTCACCAGTCGCCGGAAATACGTCCCGACCGCCGCGCGCACCTCCGGCGACGCTTTCGCCA
>JBDTAI010000498.1:0-3304 GCA_039924685.1 Ktedonobacterales bacterium | reverse complement strand
CGCGCTCTGCTAGAGGCATGTCCCGGAACGATCTTTATGCAGCCGGTGGCCGAGACGCCCGACGGCCTACGCGCCGCTGCCAGCGCCTGGATTGAACTGGCGCCTGAACGGGTGGTTCCCAAGCTGCCGATGACACCCGCCGGAATGCAGGCCGCGCTGGCGCTCAAACGGGATGGCGCGCGCGTCGCGTTCACCGCCGTCTATAGTGTCGCCCAGGCCTATAGCGGGCAGTTGGCTGGAGCTGACTGGGTGATCCCCTACTTTGGGCGGCTGCGGCGCGCTGGTGTGGACGCCTGCCAGCGCATCGGCCAGATCGCGCGGCTGCTTGCGCGTCAATCAGAGCCGATGGGGCAGGCCGGTCAGACGACGCGGCTGCTGGTCGCCAGTGTCAAATCGCCTGCGGATGTGGTCGAGGTGGTGATGACCGGCGCACACGATATCACCGCCCAGCCCGACGTGATTCGCGCGCTGCTGGAAGAAACGCTCACCCACGCCGCCATCGCCCAGTTCGCCGCCGATGCGCGGAGCCTGCACGAGTTGCATCAGCCACATGGGAACCTGGAGCCGCAGCCCTCACCCCCACAGGCATAACGCGCTGCCAGCGACCACGACATGCGATGCGACAGAATTGGCCTACAGAATGGCATACATCCTGCACTCCCATGACCTCAGAATGTGACGTACACATGAATGGTAATGATACCAGAGGAGAAGGCAGGAGGGGGCGCCATGCTTCAGTCATCGCATCCAGCGGACGCCGACCAGCACGCGCCTACGCCGCCAAATGACAGGGAGGTCATCAACGGCAACGACGCATCAGGCGCGCATCAGCCGCAGGAGAAGCCCGCCACACACTCCCACCGTCAGCCACAACGGCGATCCACGCTGGCGCAACTCGCGCAACTGGCCGAGACGCTATCGCACGACCTCACGGTAGCTGAGACGCTAGCACGGCTGACACACGGCGCCCTGGCGCTGTTTCCACAGGCAGACGCCATCCAGGTCTATGTCGCGCCCGACAGCGCACCTTCCAGCGCAAACTCTAGCGCAAACTCTAGCGAGAGTGCGCCTGAGCGCGAGCGCGCGACCACCAGCGCCGCGCCAACCTTGCTGCATACGAGCGCCCGCACTGGCAACGACCAGCCTGCGGACCAGCCGACGGCACAAACACCCACCGCTGATACGCTGCCCGCAGCCGTATGGCAGGCGCTGATGGCGTCGGGCGCAAGCGATCACGTATTTGCCGATGCAGCGCTGGCCGCGCTGCCGTTGCGTGATGGGCATGGGCGGCTACAGGGCGCGCTCGTCATTGCCCATGGCGCCAATGATGGACCGGGTGGTGAAGACTGGCCGGGAAGCGCCACACCCGAAGTGACGATCCTGGCAAGCTACATCAGCGCAGCGCTGGCGCGGCGGACTCATGAGCGGCATGTGGCGCAGCTGGCTGAGGAGATGGCCGAACAGGACCGTGTACGCGACAGCTTTCTCTCGCTGGCGGCGCACGAACTGCGCAGTCCATTGACGGCGGTGAAGGGCTATGCGCAGTTGGCCCAGCGGCAGGCGCGCAAACAGGCCTTGCCAGAGAAGCTCACACACTCGCTGATCGCCATCGAACAACAAACCAACCGTATGTCGGAGATGATCGGCGAACTGCACGATGCAACCCGCATTCGTCGCGACGCCTTCGAGTTGAGCCATGCGCCAGTGGAGCTAGCGCCGATTGCGCAACAGGTCGTCGCGCGCAGCAAGGCGAGCTTCCCCCAGCACACCATCACCCTGCACAACGAGGCGCCGCCGTTGATCGGCGAGTGGGACGCCGTGCGCGTTGAGCAGGTGATGCGCGATCTGGTGGAGAACGCCGCGCGCTACAGCGCCAGGGGCAGCCAGATCACGCTGACGCTCGCCCGCCAGGACGAGAGCGCGTGCATTGCGGTGCGTGATGAAGGCATCGGCGTGGAGCAAGCCGACCGTGAGCGCATCTTTGAGTATCTCTATCGCGCGCCCAACGCCGAGCAGCGCAACCTTTCTGGCTTGGGGCTGAGCCTCTTCGTGTGCCGCGCCATCGTCGAGCGACTGGGCGGCCGCCTCTGGCTGGCGATCTCACCGCTCACGCCGAATGGCGGCAGCGAGTTCCGCTTCACACTGCCTCTGCGTTGACGTTCAGATGCCGCTCATCAGCGCGCTGCGCCCATAAGCAATTCGTCAATCGCCTGCATATCCTCGGCGCCCAGGCGCCACTCGGCGGCGCGCGCGTTCGCCGCCACCTGCTCTGGGCGGGTCGTACCGGCGATCACTGTCGCCACAGCGGGCCGCGAAGCAAGCCAGGCCAGCGCCAGTTCGCCAACCTTGTGGCCCCGCTCCTGCGCCCAGGCGTCGAGCCGCTGCACAGCCGCCAGCGGCTCAGATTGCAGGCGCGCGGCAAAGCGTGGATTGTTGTGGCCGCGTGTCCCCTCCGGCGGCGGCTCGCCCGGCTTGTATTTGCCCGTCAGCACGCCTGCCGCCAACGGAAAATAGGGGATCACTCCTACACCAAACTCCAGGCAAGCGGGGATCAGTTCGCGCTCCACGTCGCGTTCGAGCAGGTTGTATTCGGGCTGCACGGAGACGAAGCGATTGAGATGCTCGCGTTCGCTGACCCAGAGCGCCTGCGCGACTCGCCAGGCGTCATAGTTCGAGCAGCCGATGTAGCGCACCTTGCCCGCCCGCACCAGATCATCGAGCGCGCCAAGCGTCTCCTCCTGCGGCGTCTCTGGGTCGAAGGCGTGTATCTGCAAGAGGTCAATCGTCTCGATATGCAGCCGACGCAGGCTGGCGTGGCAACTCTCGATCACATGCTTGCGCGAGGCGCCATGCTCGTTGGGGCGCTCACCCATCTGCATGCCAACCTTCGTGGCGATCAACACATCATCACGCCTGTCGCGGATTGCCTTGCCCAGCAACTCCTCCGAGGCGCCCGCGTTGTAGATATTGGCCGTATCCATGAAGTTGATGCCCACAGCAATCGCCTGGCTGACGATCTCGCGGGTGCGCGCCTCGTCGGTATAGCGCCCAAACGTGTTGCCGCCCAGCCCAATCACCGAAACACGCAGCCCCGAATGCCCTAACTGCCGATACTCCATGCCCATACCCTTCCTGCGAACTTCTGATTAGCTTCTCGCGTCGCGCCCCCTTGGTTTGGCGCCCAAATTGCGCTTGGTAGGGCGATTCACTCAGGCGATCAAAAGAGCAAAGACGCAAACAAGACAACGCACGCGCAGCGGAATGTGTATCGCCGAAACACCGGCGATACACATAGACCTTGATT
>JBDTAI010000497.1:0-6545 GCA_039924685.1 Ktedonobacterales bacterium | reverse complement strand
CGATCCAGCGCCGCCACCAGAAGGTGCTGGAAGAAAGCCCCTGCGTCGCGCTGACACCGGAGTTGCGCACCGTGATGGGTGACGCCGCCGTGCGCGCCGCCGCGGCTGTCGGCTATGTCAACGCTGGCACCTGCGAGTTTCTGCTGGACGCCGACGGGCGCTACTACTTCCTTGAGATGAATACACGCTTGCAGGTGGAGCATCCGATTACTGAGGCGGTGATGGGCTATGATCTGGTGCGGCGCCAACTGGCGATTGCGGCGGGTCAGCCGCTCGACATCGCGCAGGGGACGGTGGCCCCACGCGGGCATGCCATCGAGGTGCGACTCTATGCCGAAGACCCCGCCAATGGCTACCTGCCATCGAGCGGGCGCATCCTGGCGTTCGCGCCGCCCCATGCGCCGGGCGTGCGGGTGGATGCGGGTGTGGCGACGGGCGACGAGGTGAGCGTCAACTATGACCCGATGCTCGCCAAGCTGATCGTCGCGGCGGAGGACCGTCCGGCGGCGATCCAGCGGCTGCGCTGGGCGCTCGATCACTGCGCCACGCTGGGTGTCATCACCAACACGCCGCTCCTGCGTGCCATCGCCGACGATGCCGACTTCCAGGCAGGCCGCACCAACACAGCTTTCCTCGAAACACACGATCTCAGCGACGCCAGCCAGCCGCCGACGCTGGACCCCCTGACGCTGGCCGCCGCCGCGCTCTGGGAAACCCTGGCTGCTTCATCGCCGTCGTCACCGTCGTCACCCGTTTCACGCGCCACACGCGGCCCGTTCAACCCGTGGACACGCGGTGTGGCGCTGGCAGGCGCATCATCGGGCGGCGCGCGCCGCTTTCGCTACGCGGCGCCGGATGGGCGGTCGCATCTCGTTACCCTTCGCGCCGTCGAAGCGCCTGACACCTACATGGCGACGCTTGATGGTGAGGCGTATCCTGCGGATGGGCAGACGCTCATGGCCACCCTGGGACAGGATGGCGCACTCGCGCTGGCGGTTGGCGCGGCGCGTGAGGTGGTCTATGTGGTGCGGCGCGGCTACGAACTGCTGGTATGGGCGCACGGCCATAGCTACACGCTTGCCAAACCGCGCCCACTGGAGGTGGAGACAGCGGCGCATAGCGGCGAGATCGTCACTGGCGCGCAGACACTCACTGCGCCGATGGCAGGCACGATCATCAAGGTGAATGTAGCCATCGGTGATACGGTGGAGGCGCGAGAGACCCTGGTGGTGCTTGGCGCAATGAAGATGGAGCATGCGATCACCGCACCACAGGCGGGCCGCGTCACGCATGTGGCGCATGCGGCAGGCGATGTGGTTCCCGGTGGCGCGACACTGGTGGAGTTGGCGCCGCTGGACGGTGCAGGCGACGCCCGCTAGTGGCTCCCGCTAGTGGCTCCCGCTAGCGCGCCTGCTCACCAAGCTGGGCGCATTAATTGCTCTTGACCCGTGGGTCCGCGAAGCCATAGGCCACGTCAGTCACCAGATTCGCAAACACGATGGAGGCCGCCAGAACGATGACAGTTCCCTGAATCAGCGGTACGTCATGTGAGGTGATGGCGACCAGCCCCTCAAAACCGATGCCGGGAATATTCATCAACGACTCGATGATGAACAGGCCCGAAACCACCGAGCCAAGCTCAGGGCCAACCGCCGTAAGCAGGGGGATCAGGGTGTTGCGGAATGCGTGTCGCCAGACCACCGCCGACTCTGAAAGCCCTTTGGCGCGCGCTGTGCGCACGTAGTCTCGCGAGAGTTCTTCCATCAACACCGAACGTGTGAACCGCACATAGTAGCCAAAGCTATCCACGGCGAAGATGATGATCGGCGCAAGCTCGGTATCCCACGTTCCCCAACCGGCGACCGCCAGCGTTGGCAGACCCAGGTTGTGCAGATACACCGTCGCTACATCATAGAGGGGGATGATGACGAAGATGGGCAGCACATAGGCCACCAGCGCAATGAACTGTGTGGTGGTGTCGAACCATGAACTGGCGCGTACAGCCGTCCATACACCCAGCGGCACACCCAGTACGATGGAGAGGATCGTGCCACCAACGCCCAGTTCTATCGAGGCGGGCAGATAGAGCGAGAGAATCTCGCTGACGGATTTGCTTTCGTCCACCCAGGAAAACCCAAGATCAAAGTGCAGCAAACCGCCAAGATAGCGCCCATATTGCGCATACCAGGGCAGGTCAAGTCCATAGAAGTGGCGCAATTGCGCCGCCAGCACCGGGTTATAGTGCTGGCCTAGCTGAAGTAGTACGACATCACCGGGGGCGAAATAGCCGAGCATGAAGGTGATGAAACTGACCCCCAACGTGACGAATACCAGGCTGGCCAGTCGCCGGATCAGGAAATTGATCCCCACACGTATGCCCGTGATGACCATGAACGCCAGCACGCCAATTCCAAAGAGAATGACCGGCAGATTCGAGAGCACGTCCCCCAATGTGTTGCACTCCTCTACACGCGGCTTTCACGCAGCTTGCATGCGGCTTGCATGCGGCTTGCAGGTGACATCCCATAGCGTTCCCGCCACCCCGGAAACTGAACGATTGGGAAGTATAGCATGCACCGATGTTAACGGCCAGTTGTTGGCCGAAACGGGAACATTCCCACTACGCCGTCCAATACGCTCACCATAGACGGGCATTTACAGAAGTTAGTACAAGGCGCAAGTACAGGGGCTAGCCACCCAGGTTGGCGGTGGCGAAGATGATGGCGTGCGTACCCGACCCCTGCGGCAACACAAGCAGATGCGTTCCATCTGGCGACCAGCGCATGATCTGAAACGGCTGGCCGCCATCCTGAGAGGTAGTCGCCAGCGTATCAATCTGCGTCAGCGAGAATTGGGCGCGTATCTTGCCCGTGGCGCAGTCATAGATGGTGAGCGCGGGCGCTCCAGCATCAACCTCGCCAGGAGCAACCGCCAGCCGCTTGCCATCAGCCCGCCAGGTGAATTGGATGGTTGATTGCGTATTGATCGTCACCAGTGAGAGCGCGGCGCGTAACCCAGCATCGCGGATGGGCAGTTGGGGTAGTCGTTGCGCTCCGGTAGCGGCGGCGCAAGAGGTGTCTGTGGGCGGCAGCAGCGGCGCTGAACCGACGGCTGTAGGCGTTGGTTGCGGCGGGCGCGCAGGCAAACGTCCCTGCGCATAGACACCGGGGATGAGGTAGCGACCATCTGGCGAGACGCTAGGGGTATTCATGTCTATCTCATAGATGTCCTGCGGGCTATAGTGTCCCAGCCCCTGGGGGCCGTCACAGCCATTCACCGAGTCGTATTGGACAAAGCCACTCTGCCAGAGCGAGAACTGGATGCCCCCCAGCGGGTTGCCCACTGCGCCGCTCGCTACACCTTTAGGCAGCGCGGAGAGAGAGGTCCATGACGACACCGGACTGATCGGTGTGAGTGTGTCGCTGCGTGTCCAGCGATAGACCAGCGCAAGTTGCGTCTGGATGATGTCCAGCTTGCCTGTTGCCAAGTCCCACCGCTCGAATGCGATAGGCGCCGCCGGATTGATTGGGCCGATATTCACCACCGTCGGGCCAAGCAGCACACGAATACTGGCTGCGCTCACCGGAGCTATCGGCACAATGGCAAGACCGTCCGCCACTTGCTGCACGGCGCCGCTGCTTTCCGGTGGCACAGTGGTATAGAAAGAGACGACGAGGTGTTTCCCATCCGGCAGCCAGAGCAATTGTGAATAGATAATCTCGCCTCTACCAGCCGACGATGCCGGAAATGAGACATGCTTGAGGACGGCTGCGTTCAGTTCGACATGTGAAAGCGCATGGCCCGTGCGCGCATCGTAGATGGTGAGAACGGCTTGTCGCTGCGCTTGCGCAACCTGCATGCCTGAGAGCGCATTGCAACCAGGTTCACTCAACGCCGCGAGACGTGAGCTATCCGGTGACCACACCACATCGTCAACACAGTGAAACTCACCCACCGAGAATGTCACTGGCGCAGGTGGTGTCGGCGGACGCAGGAGATGCGCCAGCGACGGCTGCAACCAGACGAACATCCCTGCCAAAACCACAGCAATCAGTGCGGCGGAGCCAACGAGGCGATACCACAGCCGCCAGCGTGCCCCCAACGCGCCTTGCCCTCCAAATGATCCAGGCAGCGCCCAACTTGTGGCGCTCAGGTGTTTTGTGATGGGGCGCCTATCGCGTAGCGAGGTGACCGTTAGTTCGTCGTCGAAGTCATCATGGCTCTCGCTGGCGAGCGGCGCCCGCTGGCTCTCGTGCTGGAGCGTGGCGCCGGGTGTACGCTGGCTGCTGGCGTCGCTAGCGTCCGAGAGTTGAACCATCGTCGTTGATGGGTCGTCGTGTATCTCACTCACAACTCTTCTCCATAGCGCAATGGGTATCCTGTGCTACTGTTCAGTCGAGCGATGCTTGTTGGCGTTGGCGCGACGGTCACGAAACTCGGCGTCGGCGAAGAGGCGGCTGACAGTGGCGGCCTGCTGCCCCTGATACTTCGCACCCTGCTTCTCGCCATAGCCGAACTGTACCGGCGAACTCATCTCCTCGAAGGCTAGATGGCAGATACGCATGCGTGGATAGAGCGCGACGGCGATGCGGCCCAGGTTGCTGACCTCCAGGGTAATCTTGCCCTTGAAGCCAGGGTCTATATAGCCTGCTGTGCTGTGAATGACGATGCCCAGCCGTCCGAGGCTGCTGCGCCCTTCCAGCCGCGCCACCAAATCGTTGGGAACCTCGACATGCTCAAGTGTGGTCGCCAGCACGAACTCGCCCGGATGCACCAGAAAGCGCTCGTCGTCGTCGAGTTGAACGATGGTGGTGAGTTGCTCAAAGGTGGTGGGGTCCGCAGGATCGATCAGCGCCTGGCGTGTGTAGTTGAAGGTCTGGAAGTCGTAGCCCAGCCGCAGGTCAATCGAAGCGGGCTGTATCTGCGTCTGCGGGTCAGGGGCGGGATCAATCTTGATCGCGCCACTCTCCAGGCGCACAATCAGGTCGCGGTCTGAAAGTATCATCGCTCTACTCCATCCTCAAGATGCTCGACATCGTTATCTGTCATCAATATAACGGCCTGATTATAACAGCCTGCGCCACACACTTCATACTTTTACCTTGTCAGTCTTGCCGTTAAGATGGTCTCTGTGGTCATAGAGGCTGCATGTGCCGCTTCCCCATTTGGGGGAGCCAGTTTGTCCACGTATTTCCCCTGGCTGGGCGATGCGCGCCGCTGCCGTTCCAGGTACACTTCCTCCATACAATCAAGACGCCCGACGAGAGGGTCCGCAGAGGGCGGAGTTGAGCGACATTGACAAGAATGTTCACAAGATGCTGACAGGTTGAGGGAGGAATGCTGTGCAGGCAGTACGCCAGAAAACAGGCGCCATCGCGCTGCAACTGACCACCACATAGGCGCTGGACGAACTTGCTTGAAAGCGCCTGCCTTTTCAGGACTTCTCGACAATGCTACTGCGATAGTGAACTTCTGCTGCCCGTTTGAGCCTCTGACACGCATCCTGTACGCCAGATTCGAATGTTTTACCGCCAAACGTTCCGAGCACCCAACCCCACCAACCTGGCGGGAGCGTGAAGTCTCAGCCAAATTGCAGGCGACAGGAAGCCGTGTCAATCGCTGTGCAGGTGATGGTTGCGTGGTTGACGGTTCCGAGTGGCAGCGCGGCATCAATCTGGACCTGATGCTTCTCAGGGTCCACCATCCTCACCTTGAGCGTCACATCCCATGCCCAGCCGAGCGCCGAGGTTTTCGCATAGAGTATCTGCCCCGGCGCGGCTTTCCCCTCGGGCACGATACGCTCCGTGTGCGCATCCCACCATTCATCGTAGCGTGTTGGCTTCGAGAGCAGTTCCCAGACACTTTCAACCGGGGCTGCGACAACTGCCGTCGGGCATATGGTGAAGCCCATACGATTCCTCCTTCGCGGGGTAGCGATGCTCCTCAACAATGAGACACGTCACCCATTATTACCCTGGACTTGCTCGTCCAGATAATGCTTGGATCTTCACATGATTGTCAAGAGTGTTTGCTGTTGATTGGCTTGAGTAATGGTCTGTGAGGAGAAAGTTGTGTTGATCAAAGCCTGCCTGAATGGTAGTAGGACACTTGAAGAACATCCGGCCTTGCCGAACACACCTGAAGAACTGACGCAAGCGGCGGTGGCTGCTGTTGCCGAGGGAGCGGGCGCGCTGCATATCCATCCGCGCGATGCGAGCGGCGCACAAACGCTGGCAGTGGGCGATCAGGCGGCGGCGCTGACGGCGATTCGCGCCCGCCTGCCGACGATTCCCATTGGCGTCAGCACTGCGGAGTGGATCGAGCCGGATGTAGCGCGTCGGCTGGCGGCGATTCACGCATGGCAGGCGCTACCGCTACCACCTGACTTCGCCTCGGTCAATTTCTCCGAAGCTGGCGCCGAGCTGGTGTGTGAGGCGCTGCTGGCAGTGGGGATTGGCGTGGAAGCTGGCCTGGCGGCGGTGGATGATGCGCAACGGCTGCTGGCAAGCGGATTGGCGCCACGCTGTCTGCGCATCCTGATCGAG